>NZ_JBHUUX010000022.1:0-77857 GCF_042670845.1 Promicromonospora sp. NPDC057138
TCCCTGGTGTTGCCAGGAAGAACCGGACAGGCGCTCTACTTCGCGGAACTCTACTTCGCGGAAGCTGGTCAGCTGGAGGCGCCGGCCTTCTCGGCTACCGGCGCGTCGGCGTCCTCGTTCTCCGACGGAGACGATGCCGAGTCGGAGCCGTTCTGGCCGGCCTTCGTGCTCGCCTTGGTGCCCTTGACCGACGGGATGACGACGGTCGCGGTGCCGACGGGCACGGGCGTCGGGTTGCTCGGCGGGATCGAGGCGGGCATCGAGCCGGTGTCGGTCGACTCGGCGATCTCGGGCTCGGCCTCGGTGCCGTCGCCGACGACGGCGAAGCGGGCCTGCTGCGCGGGCGTCGCCCCCGCGAGGCTCGACGGCTTGGCCGGCGGGGTCGGCGTCGGCGCGGCCGGGGCACCCGGGGTGGCCGGACCACCGAGCATGCCGCGCAGCTCGTCGAGGTAGGAGTTGATCGAGTCGTGCTGACGCGTCAGGTCCTCGAGCTGGTGCTGCGCTGCCGACCGGCTCGACTCGGCCTCGGCGCGGGCGTCGTCGATGGTCTGCTCCGCGAACTCCCTGGCCTCGGCCACGATCCGGTCCGCGGACTTGCGGGCGTCGGCCACGAGGTCCTTGACGTACATGTCGGACTCGGAGCGGATCTTCTCCGCCTGCTCGAGGGCCACGGCCACGCGCTTCTCGGCCTCCGCCGCGTGCTCCTCGGCAGTGCTGACGAGCTTGGCGGTCTCGGACTTCGCCGTCTCGTGCCGCTCGGCGAGCTCCCGCTCCACCGCCTCCTTCTGGGTGACGACGTCGAGGTCCGCCTGGGCGAGCGCGGCGCGGGCCTGCTCGCGCAGGTCCTCCATCTCGCTGGTGACGGCGTTCGAGGCCTCGGCGGCCTGACGGCGTGCCTCGGAGAGGATCTGCTCGGACTCGGCACGGGCGCTGGCCAGCATCGCGGACGAGTCGCGCTCGGCGGTCTCGCGCTGCTCGGTGGTCTCCGTGTTGACCCTGGCGCGGAGCTGGGCGGCCTCGCGCTCCGTGTTGACTCGAAGCTCTGTGGTCTCGCGCTCGACGGTCGAGCGCAGGGTGCCGAGCTCGCGCTCCAGGCTGGCCCGGCGCTCGCTCTCCTCGGCGTTGATCGCGCTGGCGATCTGCGCGGACTCGCGCTCCGCCGAACCCACGAGCTCCTCGGCGCGGCGCTGCGCGGCCAGCAGGTGGCCCTCGGCCTCGGCGGCCATAGTGGTGCGGATCTCCTCGGCCTCGCGGCGAGCGCTGGCGAGCATCTCGGCGACCTCGGACTCGGCGCGCGAGCGCACCTGCCCGCCGGACAGCTTCGCGCGTGCCATGATGTCCGCGGCCTGCTGGTTGGCCTGGTTGATGATGTCGGTCGACTGGTCCTCGGCGGAACGCAGCAGCAGCTCGATGCGGGAGCCGAGGCCGGCGTACGACGGCTTCTCGGTCTCGCGCAGGTTGCGCTTGGCGTCGGTGAGGTCCTGAGTGAGCTGCATGGCGCGGCTGTCGGAGGCCTCGACCTGGCGGCGGGCTTCTTCGAGGGCGTGATTCAGCCGGTCCAGGTGCGCGTGCACCTGGTCGCGGTCGTATCCGCGCATGGCAGTCGGAAAGAGCGAGCGCTCGTCGGACACGGTGCAGACCTCCAGTGTCGGAACTTGGTGAGGCGCGGGTCAGGCTCCCCCCGTGGGACGTGGCTTATACCGCCCGTCCGGCGCCCAGGATACGTGCGTTGTGCTGCTGTGGATACTCCCACTAGCGGATGCAATGGACGAATTGCATGGAATACTCTCCGCTGGCTCACGCGGCCCGGACCGCGGTGACGGTTCAGGTGCCCCGTGAAGGGCCCAGTGAAGGAAGGGTGAGGATCCCGGCCGAACCGCACAAGCACACCTTTCATTGGACAGTGCTCAGCGTTCGGTCCCTATGCTGGAGCACCCACCTGATCGACGGGCACGCGCCCAAAATTGGAAGGGAATCGGTGGTGCAACGCTTTTTGGCGACTCTCCTGATCCTTGCCGGACTCGGCGGGATCGGCTACGGGGTCGCGACGGCAACCGTCCTGCGCGAGTCCGACACCGTTGTCGCGACCGCGACCCCCAGCGGTGACGGAACCATGGTCGTGACCGAGCCCGGAGTGCTCGGTCTGGTAGACGACCAGGTGACCGTCCGGGCCACTGTTCCAGAGGGACAGAAGGTCACGCTCGCTCTCGGGTCCGACGTCGACGTGCTCGGCTGGGTCGGCGACGACCCCTACGACTCGGTGACCGGCCTGTCCTCCTGGGAGACGCTGAGCGTCGCTCCCGGCACGGGCCTGGCCAGCGCGGAGGAGACCGAGGGCGAGGAGACGGACGATGCACCGGCCAAGAAGCCGAGCACCGGCCCCGACCCCGCCGGGTCCGACATGTGGATCTCCGAGGTGAGCGGTGAGACCACTGTCCGGATGCGCTGGACCGAGGAGCCCGGCCGTGTGGTGCTGCTGGCCGCGGGCGTCGGCAAGAACGCCGAGGCGCCCACCCTCGAGCTGACCTGGCCGCGCCCGGTCAACACCCCGTACCTGTGGCCCGGCGTGCTGGGCGGCGGCTTCGCGCTGATCCTCGGCATCTTCATGGCCATCGGCGCGCGCCGCGGCAAGAAGGGCGGCGGCAGCAAGGGCCGTTCGCCGTCCTCGGCCCGTACCCCCCGGCCGGACGCCGACCTGCCGCGTCGCGACGCGGTCTTCGGGGTCGACGGCGAGCAGTCGGGCCCGGCCGCACACGAGCCCGCCGCCGGCTTCCCGCCCGCGCTGGGCGACCCGGCCGACGGCGGCACATCGGTCTTCCCGCCGGCCGCCCCGCTGCGGCCGGGCCGGGGAGCGCCGGAGCAGCCGGCACCCGAGCCCGGGCCCGCGCAGGCCTGGGGCCCGCCCGCGCCGTTCGGCGGAGCGGCTCCGATCACCCCGCCGCCGACGCCCGAACCGGCCCCCGCACCCGAGCCGGCGGCCGCGCCCGCGGCGTCGGTCCGCGGGATCCGGCGCAGCCGCCGTGCCCCGGCCCCGGGGGCGGCTCCCGCTGCCCCCGCCCAGGCTCCGGCCCAGCGGCCGTCGTTCGGCGGCGCCGCACCCGAGCAGACGCCGGCTCAGTCCGCGGCGTCCGCCCCCGCACAGCCCGCCCCGGCCGCCTCGACGGCGTCGGGCCAGCCGATGACACGACGCGAGATGCGCATGCGCGACCAGGCGCAGCGTCGGGCCGCGACGGGCGCGATGCCCGCCGTGCCCGCGTCCGAACCAGAACCCGAGCCCGAGGCGGAGCAGCCGGAGACGCCGAGCAGCCGAGCTGCCGCGTGGCGCCAGACCTGGGGAGTCACCGGGGACGGAGACAAGCGATGAACCGGACCATGACCAGGACACGGGCCACCGCCCGCACGCGCGCCACCGCAGTGGTGGCGACGGTGCTCGCCACGGGGCTGCTCGCCGGCTGTGCCGAGGAGCTGCCCACGCCGAAGCCGGAGGCGCCCGTCGCGGCCGCCGTCGTCACACAGTCCCAGGACCGCAAGATCCTGGACAAGGTGGCCGGCGTCGTCGACAAGGTCGAGAAGGCCAGCGACGCCGACGCGCTCGGCGCGCGGCTGTCCGGACCCGCGCTCAAGATCCGCGAGACCCAGCTCGACGTCGCCGCCGCGCGTGGCGACAAGGAGCCGCTGACCGACCTGACGATGCAGATGCAGCAGGTGATCCTGCCGTCCGACCAGAGCTGGCCGCGCACCAGCTTCGCGATCACCGTGCAGCCCAAGGACCTGACCACACCGGTGCTCATGGCCTTCGACCAGTCCACCGCGCGTGACCAGTACAAGCTGTGGGGCTGGGTCCGCCTGCTGCCGGGCGTGACCATGCCGCGCTTCGCGGAGGCCGACCTGGGCAGCTCCGCGGTGTCGGAGGACGACAAGAGCCTCAAGGCGGCACCCAAGGACGTCATCCAGCAGTACGCGTCGGTGCTCACCGTCGACAACGACTCCAAGTACGCCGGCAACTTCGCTGACGACGACCTGCGCCAGTTCTTCCGGGACTACGGCAAGCTCCAGGTCGACGCGATCAACAAGGAGAAGTGCGACGGTGCCTTCGAGGTCGCGTACGAGCCCACGAAGGACCCGGTGAAGGCAGTGCGCACGGCCGACGGCGGTGCTCTCGTGCTCGCGGGGATGATCAGCAAGGAGACCATCACCGCGAAGGAGGAGGGCTGCGAGATCGGCCCGCCGACGGAGACGACCCAGGCACTCTGGGGCGACGCCGACGTGAGCAACGTGGTCGAGGTCAACTACGAGGACATGGTGGCGATGTACGTGCCGCCCAAGGACTCGGACGACCAGGTCAGCCTGGTCGGCTACGAGCACGTGCCGTTCTCGGTCTCGAACGGCTGACCTCGCCGCCGGTCGACTGACTCGGCGCCGCTAGGGTGGCCCCCGTGAACCCACGGAGGCCACCCTTGCCGCGTCCCGGAGCTCTTCTCTCGGCCCGACGGCGGGCGGTCGTCGGCCTGACGGCGGGCGGCGCTGCGTTCGTCCTGCTCGCGGGCTGCACGGTCGAGCCGCCCACTCCCGCGCCCGAGCCGCCGGTGGTCGCTGCCGTCGTCAGCGCAGCGCAGGAGCGCAAGATCCTGGACCGGGTGTCGGGGGTGGTCGAAGCAGCGGACGACGCCACCAAGGCGGACTCGCTGGCTGCGCGGCTGTCCGGGCCGGCGCTCTTGATGCGCCAGGCCGAGCTGAAGGCTGCCGCAGCCCGCGGCGACGACGACGGGCTGACCGACCTGACCATGCAGATGCAGCAGGTGATCCTGCCGTCCGACCAGGGCTGGCCGCGCACGAGCTACGCCATCGCGATGCAGCCCGAGGACGGGCGCGTCCCGGTGCTCACGGTGTTCGAGCAGCCGACCGCCCGGGAACAGTACAAGCTGTGGGGCTTCGTCCAGCTGCTGCGGGGGGTGACCATGCCGCGGTTCGCGGAGGCCGAGCTAGGCAGCGCGACGGTAGCGGCGGACGACAAGAGCCTCAAGGTGTCGCCCCAGGCCGCTGTCGAGCAGTATGCGTCCGTGCTGACGGTCGACGAGCGCTCGAAGTACGCCGACAGCGTCGCCGACGACGAGCTACGGCAGGACCTGCGCGAGAGCGGCGAGAACCAGATCGCCGCGATCGAGAAGGAGGACGGCGAGGGCAGCTTCGAGGTCGCGTACGAGCCGACGAAGGATCCCGTCAAGGCGGTACGGACGGCGGACGGCGGCGCAGTGGTGCTCGCGGCGCTGCTGAGCCAGGAGACGCTCGAGGCCGAGGAGGGATGGCGGCTCACGCCGCTCGCGCCGTCGGCCAAGGCGCTCTGGGGTGACGCCGAAGGGACCGACGTCATGAAGGTCGCCTACCGTGACATGGTGGCGTTGTACGTGCCGCCCGCCGGCTCCGAGGATCAGATCAGCCTGTTGGGCTTCCACCGGGTGCCCTACGCCGTGTCGAACGGCTGACCGGCGCTGCCAGCACGACGACGTGATCGCCGAGAGCGGAGTCGACGGGTGCGCAGCTCGCGGGTCATTAGGATTGCCCCATGAGCAGTGCCACCCCTCCGCCCGGTTCCGCCCGGAGCGCACAGCCCGAGTTCGCGGTGCGCGGCGCCGTCGACCTGTCCGCCCTCAACCGTCCCCAGGCGCCGCCGCCTGGGGAACCCGGTGGCGCACCCGAAGCCGGTGGCTTCGTGGTGGACGTCAGCGAGGCGAACTTCGAACAGCTGATCCGCGACTCGTCCACCTACCCGGTGGTGATCCTGCTCTGGATCCCTACCGACCAGGCGAATGCCGAGCTCGGCGTCACGCTGGGCCGTCTCGCGCAGGAGTACGGCGGCCGGTTCCTGCTGGGCCGCGTCGACGCGCAGGCGTCGCCGCAGGTCGCCGCGGCGTTCCAGGTGCAGGGCGTGCCGACGGTCGTCGCGGTGCTGCAGGGCCAGCCCCTGCCGCTGTTCCAGGGCGGCGCCGACGAGCAGCAGATCCGCGGGGTGCTGGACCAGGTGCTGGCCGCCGCCGACCAGAACGGCGTCAAGGGCCGGGCTCCCGGTGCGGCGCCCGCGACCGACGAGCCGGAGGCCGAGCCGGAGCAGCCGCTGCCGCCGCTGCACCAGGAGGCGTACGACGCGATCGAGCGCGACGACCTCGACGCCGCGGCCGCCGCCTACGAGAAGGCCCTCCGCCAGGACCCGAAGGACGCCGACGCGACCGCCGGCCTCGCGCAGGTGCACCTCATGCAGCGCACCCACGACGCCGACCTCGCCGCGGCACGCCAGGCCGCGGCCGACGCGCCGTCCGACGTCGACGCGGCGCTCGCCGTCGCCGACATCGACATGCTGGGCGGCAAGGTGGACGACGCCTTCGCCCGCCTGCTCGACCTGCTCCCCGACGCCGACGCCGAGGGCAAGGAGAAGCTCCGCGTGCGGCTGCTGGAGCTCTTCGAGGTCGCGGGCACGACGGACCCCCGCGTGAGCAAGGCCCGCAAGCGCCTGGCCCTCTACCTTTACTGAGTCCCGTTGAGTGCTGGCTATTTGCGCTGTTTCGATCGTCAGCAGCGCAAATAGCCAGCACTCAACGGTGGGTGTCCGGGGTCAGGACTATCGCGGCCAGTGGGGGGATACGGACTACCGCCGACCACTCGCGGCCGTGGTGCGGGACTCGTTCGGCCTGGACGCGGCCCATGTTGCCCACGCCCGAGCCGCCGTAGGCGATGGCGTCGGTGTTGAGGACCTCGAGCCAGACGTGGCTTGCGGCGTCGGTAGTCGAGGTCTCGCTGGGCGACACGGGCTCGACCGCTGCCGACCGCTCCAGCACCGGGAGCGCCGGCAGCGGCAGGCGGTAGCCCTCGTGCGGGATCCCCGCGAAGTTCACCACGACCACCACCGGGTCCCCGGAGCGCGAGCGGCGCACGTAGGCCAGCACGTTGTGGTTGGCGTCGTTCGAGTCGAGCCACTCGAACCCCGCCGGGTCGAAGTCGAGCTCCCACAGGGCGGGCGTCGCGCGGTAGAACGCGTTCAGGTCCCGCACCAGGTGCTGCACGCCCGCGTGTCCGCCGTCGCCGAGCAGGTCCCAGCGCAGGCCGCCGGACTCGGACCACTCGGAGTCCTGCGCGAACTCGCAGCCCATGAACAGCAGCTGCTTGCCGGGATGGGTCCACTGGTAGGCGAGGAAGGACCGGACGCCCGCGAGCTGCTGCCACCGGTCGCCGGGCATCTTCCCCAGGAGCGACCCCTTGCCGTGCACCACCTCGTCGTGGCTGATCGGCAGCACGAACTGCTCGGTGAAGGCGTAGATGAGCGAGAACGTGAGCTCGCCGTGGTGGTACCGCCGGTTGTACGGGTCCTCGGCCAGGTAGCGGAGGGTGTCGTTCATCCAGCCCATGTTCCACTTCAGGCCGAAGCCGAGCCCTCCGCTCGACGTCGTGCCCGTGACCTGGGGGAACGCCGTGGACTCCTCAGCGATCATCATGACGCCCGGCGTGCGCCGGTAGGCCGTCGCGTTCGCCTCCTGGAGGAACTCGATGGCTTCCAGGTTCTCGCGCCCGCCGTGCACGTTGGGCGTCCACTCGCCGTCCTTGCGGGAGTAGTCGAGGTAGAGCATGGAGGCGACGGCGTCCACGCGGAGCGCGTCGACGTGGAACTCCTCGAGCCAGTAGGTCGCGTTCGCCACGAGGAAGTTGCGCACCTCGCGACGGCCGAAGTCGAAGACCAGCGTGCCCCAGTCCTGCTGCTCGCCACGGTGCGGGTCCGGGTGCTCGTAGAGGGCCGAGCCGTCGAACCGGGCCAGGGCGAACTCGTCGCGCGGGAAGTGCGCGGGCACCCAGTCGAGGATGACGCCGACCCCGGCCCGGTGGAGCTCGTCCACGAGGTACCGGAAGTCGTCGGGCGAGCCGAACCGCGCCGTCGGCGCGTAGTAGCTGGTGACCTGGTAGCCCCACGACCCGCCGTACGGGTGCTCGGCGACGGGCATCAGCTCGACGTGCGTGAAGCCCTGCTCGGTGACGTACGCCGTGAGCTGCTCCGCGAGCTCGCGGTAGCCGAGGCCGGGGCGCCACGAGCCCAGGTGCACCTCGTACACGCTCAGCGGGGCGGAGTGCGGGTCGGTGGCCGCCCGGGCCGACAGCCACGCGTCGTCGTGCCACTCGTGCTCCGAGGCCGTCACGACGCTCGCCGTGGCGGGCGGCGCCTCCGTCGCCTTGGCGAGGGGGTCCGCCTTGGTGCGCCAGACGCCGTCGGCCCCCAGGATCTCGAACTTGTAGCGCAGGCCCGGGCCGACGTCGGGGACGAACAGCTCCCACACGCCCGTCGAGCCGAGCGACCGCATGGGGTGCGTGCCGCCCCAGCCGTTGTGGTCGCCGACGAGCCGCACGCCGCGGGCATTCGGCGCCCACACCGCGAAGGCGACGCCCGCGATGTCGCCGGCCGCGCTCGGGTATCGGTGCAGGTTGGCGCCGAGCACCTGCCAGAGCTGCTCGTGCCGGCCCTCGCCGATCAGGTGCAGGTCCACCTCGCCGAGCGTGGGCAGGAACCGGTACGGGTCGTCGGCGGTCCAGGTGTCCGTGCCCGAACGGGTGCGGATGCGGTAGTCGGGGGCGTGCCGGGACCCGTCCGGGTCCTCGGTGGCGGACACGACGGCGGCCCAGACCCCCGCGCCCTGGTGGGTGGCCGCCACCTCCCCGTCCGAGGTGGTCACCACCACCTCGTCGGCGAGCGGGCGCAGCGTGCGCACGACAGCCCATGGCCCGTCGAGCGGGTGCGGGCCGAGCACGTGGTGCGGGTCGTGGTGGGATCCGGACGCTATAGCGGTCAGGACCTCGAGGTCGACGTCGGGCAGGTCTGCCATGGGGTTACCTTTCCACGCCGGGTGCGTCGTGTGCGACACGTCACGCCGTGACCGGGTCACGAGCTGAGCACGCGCTCCACGGCGGCCAGGGGGATGTGCATCCACGCGGGCCGGTGCCGGAACTCGTACACCACCTCGTACAGCGCCTTGTCCACGGTCAGGGCGCGCAGCAGCAGCTCGGCGGTGGCCACGTCGAGCTCGCTGCCCGACGCCGCGGCGCCCGGCACCGCCCGCACGGTGCCCTCGTGCGCCTCGCCGCTGGCCTGCCGGTAGCCCTCGAGAAAGCTGACCTGGGCGTGCCCGGCCCAGTGCGGGTCAGTGGCCTGGCCGACGGCGGCCGCGTAGTCGAGCGACCGGAGCATCCCGGCGACGTCGCGCAGGGGCAGGTCGGGGGCCACGCGCTCGGACACGGGGCGCTGCGGCTCGCCCTCGAAGTCGAGCACCTTCCAGCCGCCGGGCGAGTACAGGGCCTGGCCAAGGTGCAGGTCGCCGTGGATCGGCTGCAGCGGCACGAGGCCGCCGTTGCGCTCGGCGACGGCGGACAGCCGGGCGCTCACGGCGTCGAACAGGGCGGCGACGCCGGCGCGGTGCGGTGCGAGCTCCGGGACGTCGGCGAACGCCTCGGCGGCCCGGCGCCGCAGCACGCCCATGAACCCGGCGGGCTCCAGCCCGGGCCCGGGGCCGAGCGCCTGGCGCAGCATCGCGTGCAGGTGCGCGACGACGGCGCCCAGCTCCGCCGCCCGCTCGCCGAAGTCCTCGTCGCGCGCCGCGTACGCGCAGGCCAGCTCGAACCCGTCCGTGGCGTCGCCGACCAGCTCGGAGAGCACGGCGAGGTGGGCGAGCGGCTCGGCCGGGACGCTCGGGACGACGCCGCGCACGGCACCCGGCACCGCAACCGGCACAGCAACGGGTGCGGGCAGCTGGACGGCGCCGAGGAACCGCGGCACGCCGTCCCAGCCGGCCCGGGTCAGGGCCTCCGGGATCACGACGTCGGGGTGCGGGCCCAGCGCGACGGTGCGCAGGATCTTGAGCATCCCGCCCCGCCCGGCCTCGTGCGGCAGGGCGGGGACCATCACCGAGGTGTTCGACTGCTCGCCCGAGATGCGCCGCGCCCCGGCCAGCTCGGTGCCGTTCTCCGGCTCGCCCGTACCCGGGAGGGCGGCAGCGAGATAGGCGTGCCAGGCCGCGGGGTGGACCCCGCCGTCGTGCACGGTAACGGTGCCCGACGCCGTCCGCACCGTGCCGATCAGGCCCGCCGCCTCCGTGTCGACGGTGTCGGCCGTCGGCTCCGCCGTGGGGGTCAGGACCAGCGGGACCTGGATCACCAGCGACTCGTCGCCCGCGGCGAGGCCCGGGCCGGCCAGCCGCAGCAGCGCGATGACGACGTCGGCCACGCCCGGGAACGTGACCGTGAGCCACGGCTCGTGCGTCACGTCCCCGGGTGGCACCGGGTACCAGCGCTGCTCGGGCAGCCACGTGTCCAGCAGCCGCAGCACCTCGGGCGCGAGGTGCGCGGCTCCGGGGAGGACGTGGACGGGTCGCGCCGGGCTCACACCTCTCTCACCCGCCCTGGCGCCCCGGTCGACCCTGGCGCCGTCGCCGAGCCGACCACGCCGACGACGCCGACCGCGCCGGCCGCCGCCGCCCGCACCGGCGGGGCCAGCACCAGCCAGTAGAAGTCGCGCGCGCCCCACGTCATCGTCAGGACGCCGTCGTCGCCCACGCTCGGGAACCCGGCGCCGCCGAACACGTCGGTGAGCGTCCAGCCGGCGTACCCGGGGAGCTTGATCGTGGACGACCGCGCGGTCGCGGACAGGTTCGCGGCCACCAGCAGCGTCTCGTCCGCGGAGGACCGGGTGAACGCGATGACCGACTCGTCGTTGCAGTCGAGCGCCGTGAAGTCGCCCGTCCCGAACGTGGGGTGCAGCTTCCGGAACGCCAGCATGTTGTGCATCCAGTGCAGCATCGAGGTGGGCTGCGCGAGCTGCGCCTCCACGTTGGTGTGCTGGTAGTGGTGCACCAGCGACTGGATGAGGGGCAGGTACAGCTTGCCCGGGTCGGCCGTGGAGAAGCCGGCGTTGCGGTCCGGCGTCCACTGCATCGGTGTGCGCACGGCGTCGCGGTCGGGCAGCCAGATGTTGTCGCCCATGCCGATCTCGTCGCCGTAGTAGATGCACGGCGTGCCGGGCATCGACAGGAGCAGCGCGTTGGCCAGCTCGATCTCCTTGCGGGAGTTGTCGAGCAGCGGCGCGAGCCGCCGTCGGATGCCCACGTTCGCGCGCATCCGAGGGTCTGGGGCGTACCAGCCGTACATGCTGGCGCGCTCCTCGGTGGACACCATCTCCAGGGTGAGCTCGTCGTGGTTGCGCAGGAACGTGCTCCACTGCCCGCCCGCCGGGATGGCCGGGGTGTCCGCGAGGATCTCCAGGAGCTGGCGGGCCCGCTGGTCGCGGATCGCGTAGAAGATGCGCGGCATCACGGGGAAGTGGAAGCACATGTGGCACTCGGGGTCGTCGTCCGTGCCGAAGTACTCCACGACGTCCGCCGGCCACTGGTTGGCCTCGGCCAGCAGGATGCGGCCCGGGAACTCCGTGTCCACCATCCGCCGTATGCGGCGCAGGAAGGCGTGCGTCTCGGGCAGGTTCTCGCAGTTGGTGCCCTCGTTCTCGAACAGGTACGGCACGGCGTCGAGCCGGAACCCGTCCACGCCGAGCTGCAGCCAGAACCGCGCGACGTCGAGCATCGCCTCCGCCACGCGCGGGTTCTCGAAGTTCAGGTCCGGCTGGTGGTTGAAGAACCGGTGCCAGAAGTACTGCCGCCGGACCGGGTCGAAGGTCCAGTTCGACGTCTCCGTGTCCACGAAGATGATGCGCGCACCCTCGTAGCGGGTGGGGTCGTCGCTCCACACGTAGAAGTCGCCGTACGGGCCGTCCGGGTCGGCGCGCGAGGCCTGGAACCACGGGTGGGCGTCGCTGGTGTGGTTCATGACCAGGTCGATCACCACGCGGATGCCGCGCTCGTGCGCGGCGGCGACCAGGTCGCTGAAGTCCGACATGGTGCCGAACTGCGGCGAGACCGCCGTGAAGTCGGCGACGTCGTACCCGCCGTCGCGCAGCGGCGACGGGAAGAACGGCGGCAGCCACAGGCAGTCGATGCCCAGCCACTCCAGGTAGTCGAGGCGCTCCACGAGGCCGCGCAGGTCGCCCGAGCCGCCGTCGGCCGAGTCGGAGAACGACCGGATCATGACCTCGTAGAAGACCGCCTTCTTGTACCACTCGGGGTCGTCCGACAGGCCTTTGCGCCGGGCGTCGAGGCGCGGCTGCCGCCGCGGCGGCAGCGCCTGGACGGGCACGGGAACCGACGGCGGGTTGGGCATGCTGGGGCGCTCCGGCGTGGAACGCTCGGGCGGCGCGGGGTAGCCCTCCGTTGGCCCGACGGCGGGGCCTCCCGGCCCGAACGTCGTCATGCCGGACCCACCTGAAGGACGTGGGCCACGCGGACCCGCGGGTCGAGCCGGACCCAGGGATGCGCTCCCCAGCCGTAGGTCTCGCCGGACAACAGGTCGTGTGCCACGAAGAACGGGGCGTTCTCGTCGCCCTCGGGAGCACTGAGGCCGAGGGCCGATAGGTCTAGGTGCACTACAGACTCCTGCACGTTCCGGGGGTCCAGGTTCAGCACAACCACGACCACGTCGTCGTGCCGTGGGGAACGACGATCGTTGCCCCCAGTTCTCATGGTGCGGCCCGGGGGCGCCGCTGTCGCGCGCGAAAGGTGATCGACGCCGATCCGGCGCGAGTACGCGACCACCTGCCCGTTCGTCGTGGGGTGGACCGTCAGGTTGCGCAGCTGCTGCAGCGCGGGGTGCGCGCGGCGCACCTCGTTGAGCTTGCCCAGCAGCAGCGCGATCCCGTACTCGTCCGCGCGGGCCCAGTCCCGGGGCCGGTACTCGTACTTCTCGTTGTCGATCTGCTCCTCGACGCCGGGCCGCGGCGTGTTCTCCACGAGCTCGTAGCCCGAGTAGATGCCCCACGTCGGCGAGCCGGTGGCGGCGAGCACCGCCCGGACGGCGAAGGCCGCGGTGCCGCCGTCGATCAGGTAGGGCGGCAGGATGTCGTGGGTGGTGGGCCAGAAGGACGGGCGCAGCACCGAGCCCTGCGGCCCGCTCACCTCGGCGAGGTACTCCGCGACCTCCTCCTTGGTGTTGCGCCAGGTGAAGTAGGTGTACGACTGGTGGAAGCCGATCTTGGCCAGCGTCTGCATCATCGCCGGCTTGGTGAACGCCTCCGACAGGAAGATGACCTCGGGGTTCGTCGCGTGCACCTCCGCCAGGGCCCACTCCCAGAAGTTCAGCGGCTTGGTGTGCGGGTTGTCGACCCGGAACAGCGTGACGCCCCGGTCGATCCACAGGCGCAGGATGCGCAGGATCTCGCGCCCCAGCCCGTCGGGGTCGTTGTCGAAGTTCAGCGGGTAGATGTCCTGGTACTTCTTGGGCGGGTTCTCGGCATAGGCGATTGACCCGTCGGCGCGCGTGGTGAACCATTCGGGGTGCTCCGTGACCCACGGGTGGTCGGGGGAGCAGTTGAGCGCGATGTCGAGCGCGACCTCCAGCCCTTCGGTCTGCGCCGCCGCGACGAAGTCCCGGAAGTCCTGCTCCGTGCCGAGGTCGTGGTGGATCGCCTCCAGCCCGCCGTCGGGCGAGCCGATCGCGTACGGGGAGCCGGGGTCGCCCGGCTCGGCGGCGAGCGTGTTGTTGCGGCCCTTGCGGAACGTGGTGCCGATCGGGTGCACCGGGGTGAGGTAGACGACGTCGAACCCCATCGCCGCGATGGCCGGCAGCCGCTTCGCAGCCGTCGCGAACGTGCCCGACACCCACGTGCCGCTTCTCTTCTTCTTGTTCTTCTTCTGGTACGCCCCCTCAGAGCGGGGGAACATCTCGTACCAGGAGCCCGCCAGCGCGAGCCGGCGCGACACCCGCAGCGGGTAGGCGTCCGACGCCGAGACCAGCTCGCGCAGCGGCGCGCGGCGCAGCGCCTCGGTGACCTCGGGGGACGTCGCCGCCGCGAACCGGGCCGGCGCCGGGCGGGTGTCGTCGGCCAGGGCGCGCCGCGCCGCGCTCAGGGCGCGCGCGGCACGGGTGGTCCGCCCCGGGGCGACCAGCGCGTCGTCCGGCACCAGGCGGCAGATCTTCTCGAACAGGCGCACGCCCTCCGCGAGCATGAGCTCGGTGTCGATGCCCGCGCCGATCTTGATCCCCGCGTCGTGCACCCAGGTGGCGTAGGGGTCCGACCACGCCTCGACGCGGAAGGACCAGTCGCCCTCGGCGTCGGGCTGCAGGAACCCGCGGAAATGGTCCAGGCCAGGGGCGATGTCGACCATCGGGGCCCACGAATGGTCCGAGCCGTCCGGGGCCACGAGGACGGCGGTGGCGGAGACGGCGTCGTGCCCCTCGCGGAAGACCGTGGCCTCGACCGGGACCACCTCACCTACTGCCGCCTTCGCCGGCCATCGGCCGCCCTCGACGACAGGGGCGACCTCAAGGACGGGGATGCGGCCGATCCGGCCGGACGTGGTGTACGAGCTCACTGGAACACGCTATCGACCTGGGCGGTCGAGATGCGATACGGGCGCGCCGTGTTTGAAAAGTGTCGGTGGAGGGGCTCTGCGGAGGTGGCACATAGGGCCGCACCAGGCGATGTGTGCTCGCCCGGACATGTGCGTAGTCTTCCTCCAGTGAGAGCGATCCGCAGATTTACCGTCCGCACGGTCCTCCCCGAGCAGCTCGCGGCGCTCGACGAGCTGGCCCAGAACCTTCGCTGGTCCTGGCACGCGCCCACACGCGAGCTGTTCGCGAGCATCGACCCCGAGCTCTGGTCGGACGTCCGGGGCGACCCCGTCGCGCTGCTCGCCGCGCTCGGGTCCGAGCGGCTCGATGCGCTCGCGGCCGACGAGGCGTTCACGGGCCGGGTGCGCGCGGCGTCGGAGGACCTGCAGCACTACCTGCGCGACGCCCGGTGGTACCAGGGGCAGGCGGCAGGCGGCGAGCTGCCGCGCGCCATCGCCTACTTCTCGCCGGAGTTCGGCATCACCTCGGTGCTGCCGCAGTATTCGGGCGGCCTCGGCATCCTGGCGGGCGACCACCTGAAGAGCGCGTCCGACATGGGCGTGCCGATCGTGGGCGTCGGCCTGCTGTACGGCGCCGGCTACTTCCGGCAGTCGCTGACCCGCGACGCCTGGCAGGTGGAGACGTACCCGCTGCTCGACCCGGACGGCCTGCCGCTCGCCGTCCTGCGGGAGGAGGACGGCACGCCCGCCGTCGTCTCGCTCGCCCTGCCCGGCGGGCGCACGCTGCACGCGCACGTCTGGGTCGCCGCCGTCGGCCGGGTGCCGCTGCTGCTGCTCGACTCGAACGTGCCGGAGAACGACGACGCCGCCCGCAAGGTGACCGACCGCCTCTACGGCGGCGGCGGCGAGCACCGGCTGCAGCAGGAGCTGCTGCTCGGCGTGGGCGGCGTGCGCGCGCTGCGCGCCTGGTCGCGGCTCACCGGCGCGCCGCAGCCGGAGGTCTACCACACCAACGAGGGCCACGCGGGCTTCCTCGGGGTGGAGCGCATCCGCGAGCTCGTCGGTTCGGGGCTGAGCGTCGCCGAGGCGCACGAGGCGGTGCGCGCCGCCACGGTGTTCACCACCCACACGCCCGTGCCCGCCGGCATCGACCGGTTCCCGAAGCACCTGGTCACCGCGTACTTCGGCGGCGACAACGCGATGGAGGGCGTGCCGCTGGAGAGCGTGCTGGCCCTCGGCTCCGAGGACTACGACGGCGGCGACCCCACCGTGTTCAACATGGCCGTGATGGGGCTCCGGCTCGGCGGCCGGGCGAACGGGGTCTCCCTGCTGCACGGCCAGGTCTCGCGGGAGATGTTCGAGGGCCTGTGGCCCGGGTTCGACGCGCGCGAGGTGCCGATCACGTCGGTCACCAACGGCGTGCACTCGCCCACCTGGGTCGCGCCCCGGCTCGCGGCCGTGGAGGAGGAGCGTATGGGCCTCGACCAGATCACCGCCCCCGAGGCGGCGCCCCTCTGGCTCGACCCGAGCCGGGTGTCCGACCCCGAGCTGTGGGCCCTGCGCGGCCAGATGCGCGGCGAGCTCGTGACCGAGGCCCGGCGTCGCGTCTATGCGTCGTGGCGCGAGCGCGGGGCGTCCCCGGCCGAGCTCGGCTGGGTCGACGACATCCTGTCGCCAGACGTGCTCACGATCGGCTTCGCCCGCCGGGTGCCCACGTACAAGCGGCTCACGCTCATGCTGCGCGACCAGAACCGGCTCAAGGCGCTCCTGCTGCACCCCGAGCGGCCTGTGCAGCTCGTCGTGGCGGGCAAGTCGCACCCCGCCGACGACTCTGGCAAGCGGCTCATCCAGCAGCTCGTCCGGTTCGCCGACGACCCCGCGGTGCGGCACCGCATCGTGTTCCTGCCGAACTACGACATCGGCATGGCGCAGTCGCTGTACCCGGGCTGCGACGTGTGGCTGAACAACCCGCTGCGGCCGCTGGAGGCCTCCGGCACGTCGGGCATGAAGTCCGCGCTCAACGGCGGCCTGAACCTCTCGATCGAGGACGGCTGGTGGGCCGAGTGGTACGACGGCGAGAACGGCTGGGGCATCCCCACGGCCGACGGCGTGGTGGACGCCGACCGCCGGGACGACCTGGAGGCCGCCGCGCTGTACGACCTGGTCGAGTCCCAGGTGGTGCCCGCGTTCTACGACCTGACCGACGGCGTGCCGGGCCGCTGGCTCGAGATGGTGCGGCACACGCTCGCCACGCTCGGCCCGAAGGTCCAGGCCACGCGCATGGTCTCCGAGTACGTGCACGGGCTGTACGCCCCGGCGGCCGAGGCCGGCCGGCTGCTCGCCGCCGACGGCTTCGCCGCGGCGCAGGACCTGGCGGGCTGGAAGGCCCACGTGCGGGGCTCGTGGCCCCAGGTGCGCGTGGACCACGTGGAGTCCGCCGGCATCGCTGAGGCGGTGCAGGTCGGCGACCGGCTCACGGTCCGCGCCTACGTCTCGCTCGGCCCCCTGTCGCCCGACGACGTCGACGTGCAGGTCCTGCACGGCCGGGTCACGGAGGCCGACGTCATCGACGAGTTCTCGGCCGAGTCGCTCGCCCTGGTCGAGTCGTACGAGGCGGGGCGGCACGCGTTCGCCGGCGAGGTCGACCTGGACAGGTCGGGCCCGTTCGGCTACACGGTCCGGATCGTGCCGAAGCACCGGCACCTGACGAGCGTCGCGGAGCTGGGCCTGGTCGCCAACGCCTGACCCGCACCAGCCCAGTGATCTGGCCCAGAACTCGCGTGAGTTCTGGGCCAGATCGCTGAGTTGCGGCGCACTGGATTAGGTGAACCGGGTCTCGGGTGGGGAGAGTGGCCCCATGAAGATCAACGTGGACCGCGACGCCTGCTGCGGCGCCGGCCAGTGCGCCCTGCTCGCCCCCGACGTGTTCGGGCAGGACGACGACGACCGGGTCATCCTGCTCGACGAGCGCCCGCCCGCCGAGCTCGACTTCGCGGTGCAGGAGGCGATGAGCATGTGCCCGACGGGCGTCATCTGGGTGGACCAGAACGCCTGACCGGCCGCGGGGGTACAGGCTTGGCGGTCTCTATCTCGGCGGCCGCCACATCGACCTCCTGGGGCTCCCCGCGTCCGGGGGCCGGGTCGGTGCGCAGCCGCAGGCCGGCGTCGGACACATCCACGACGAAACCGATCAGGTCCGTCCAGCGGTGGGCCGTGCCGCCGTCGGACACCAGGGGGCCGGACGGCGCCAGCCGGCGCCGGACCACTACCCGCGTGCCGGGCTGGAGGGCGCGCCAGCCGCCGGCCGGGGCGGGCGGTGTAGCGAATGTCACGTCGGTCCTCCTTCCGCTGCGTGAGACCGGTGGGGATCTGCGGGTCTCCCGGGAGATACTAGGATCGCGCCGCAGGGCCCGTCCCGCGGTCTGCGTCTGCATGATCCTCAGTCCGGAAGTGGAAGGACACCCTCGAAGTGACCTACGTGATCGCTCAGCCGTGCGTCGACGTCAAGGACCGGGCGTGCATCGAGGAGTGTCCCGTGGACTGTATCTACGAGGGCAGCCGCTCCCTGTACATCCACCCGGACGAGTGCGTCGACTGCGGCGCCTGCGAGCCGGTCTGCCCGGTGGAGGCCATCTACTACGAGGACGACGTCCCCGAGGAGTGGAAGGACTACTACCGCGCGAACGTCGAGTTCTTCGACGACCTGGGCTCGCCCGGCGGTGCCGCGAAGATGGGCGTCATCGAGAAGGACGACCCGATGATCGCGGCGCTCCCGCCCCAGGCCTGACGGCCCGCCAGCATGGGTCTGCACGATTTGTCGGACCTGCCTTACCCGTGGGACTCGATCGCCGAGATCACGGCGACGGCGAAGGCCCACCCCGGCGGCCTGATCGACCTCTCCATGGGCACGCCAGTGGACCCGACGCCCGAGGTCGTGCGGCGCGCGCTCGAGGCGGCGTCGAACGCGCCCGGCTACCCGATGACGGCGGGCACGCCCGCGCTGCGCCAGGCCGTCGCGGACTGGTTCGGCCGGCGTCGTGGCGTGCCCGGCCTCGACCCCGCCGCGGTGCTGCCGACCATCGGCTCCAAGGAGCTCGTCGGACTGCTGCCGTCGCTGCTGCACCTCGGCCCGGGCGACGTGGTGGTGCACCCCGCCGTCGCCTACCCCACCTATGTGGCGGGGATCCGCGCGGCGGGTGCCACGCCGCTCGCGACGGACGACGTCGCCGACTGGGCCGGCCGCGACGACGTCAGGATGGTCTGGGTGAACAGCCCGGGCAACCCCACCGGCCGGGTGCTGGACGTCGCGGCCCTGCACGAGGTGGTGACGGCGGCGCGCGCCATCGGCGCCGTCGTCGTCTCGGACGAGTGCTATGCCGAGCTGGGGTGGGACTACCCCCGCGATCCGGAGACGGGCCGGGGCGGCGTCCCGTCGGTCCTCGACCCGCGCGTGTGCGGCGGTTCGCACGAGGGCGTGCTCGCGGCCTACTCCCTGTCGAAGCAGTCCAGCATCGCGGGCTACCGGGCGGCCTTCCTGGCGGGCGACCCCGCGCTGATCGCCGACCTCACCCAGACCCGCAAGCACCTGGGCCTCATCGTGCCCGCGCCGGTCCAGGCGGCGATGACGGCGGCGCTGTCCGACGACGAGCACGTCGCCGCCCAGCGGGAGGTCTACGGCGCGCGACGCCGGGCGCTCTCCGCCGCGATCGCCGAGGCAGGGTTCGTCGTGGACGAGTCGGGAGCCGGCCTGTACCTCTGGACCGCCGCTCCGGACGGCCGTTCCGGTCTGCGAATAGCAGAATGGTTCGCGGGCCGCGGCATTCTTACCGCGCCCGGTCATTTGTACGGCGATGACAGGCATACGCGCGTGGCACTGACCTCCACTGACGCACAGATTGCCGATGCTGTGTCACGTCTCACAGAGGCTTGACCGAAGGATTGGAAAAACGAGAGCAAGGCGCGATATTGTCGTGCCCCAGGTCGACGCTGCCCGTCAGCTTTCTTCACACAGCAGCGTCCCTCGTGCGCCATTCAGGAAGGAAGACATGACCTCCACACCGGTGGACGGCTCGAGCCGCGTCGAGCTCGCCGTCAACGGAACCACTCACACCCTGCCTGTCGTCGCCGCGAGCGAGGGCAACGACGGCATTGTGGTGTCGTCACTGCTCAAGGACACGGGCCTGGTCACGGTTGATCCGGGCTTCATGAACACGGCTTCGTGCGAGTCGGCGATCACGTACATCGACGGCGACGCCGGCATCCTGCGCTACCGCGGGTACCCGATCGACCAGCTCGCCGCGGGCTCGGGCTTCCTCGAGGTCGCGTACCTGCTCATCTACGGTGAGCTGCCGAGCCCGTCGGAGCTGGACTCCTTTACCGAGCGGGTCAACCGCCACACCCTCGTGCACGAGGACTTCCGCACGTTCATGGGCACCTTCCCCCGGAACGCGCACCCGATGGCCGTGCTGGCATCCGCGGTGAACGCCCTGTCCACGTTCTACCCGGAGTCGCTCGACCCGGCCGACGACGAGCAGGTCGACCTGGCCACCGTGCTCCTGCTCGCCAAGACGCGCACCATCACGTCCTACCTGCATCGCCGCCGCGTCGGCGAGCCGCTGCTGTACCCGGACTACTCGCGGGGCTATGTCGAGGACTTCCTGCGGATGACGTTCGCGACGCCGTACGAGGCGTACGAGGCGGACCCGACGGTCGTCGACGCCCTGGAGAAGCTGCTCGTGCTGCACGCGGACCACGAGCAGAACTGCTCGACGTCCACGGTGCGCGTCGTCGGCTCGTCCAACGCGACCCTGTACGCATCGGTAGCGGCGGGCGTGAACGCGCTGTCCGGGCCCGCGCACGGCGGCGCCAACGAGGCGGTGCTGACGATGCTCGAGAAGATCCGCTCGGGCGGCGAGACCGTCGACACCTTTATGGAAAAGGTCAAGAACAAGCAGGACGGCGTACGCCTGATGGGCTTCGGCCACCGGGTCTACAAGTCCTACGACCCGCGCGCCGCGATCGTGAAGAAGTCGGCCGACGAGGTGCTCGACAAGCTCGGCGCCAAGGACGAGCTGCTCGACATCGCGCGCGGCCTGGAGGAGATCGCCCTCTCGGACGACTACTTCGTGGAGCGCAAGCTCTACCCGAACGTCGACTTCTACACGGGCCTCATCTACAAGGCCATGGGCTTCGAGCCGGAGATGTTCACGCCGCTGTTCGCGCTGGGCCGCATGCCCGGCTGGATCGCCCAGTGGCGCGAGATGATCAAGGACCCGCAGACCAAGATCGGCCGCCCGCGCCAGGTCTACACGGGCGCCACGGAGCGCCCGTACATCCCGGCGTCGATGCGCTGACCGGGGGCGAGGGGGCGGGCGTGACCGGATCGTTGCCCGGGGCGCCTCTAGTTTTGTCGTGGGTGTCACAGGGTCGGGCTAGTTTGGCCCGGTGAGTCGAGCCACCCTCCTAGCCCGCCGGTCGACGGCGCACCGAGGGCTGCTCGCGCTCGTCTGGCTCCTGGTCGCCGTCCTGACGGGCGCCCTGGGCGTGACGGTCGGCTGGACGCAGGCCGCCGCCACCGCGGGCGCGCGCGACGGGCTCGCCGCGGCCGAGCCGTCCGGCCGGGCGCTGCTGCTCGCCACCCGCCTCGCGGAAGGCTCCGAGGCGGACGCCCAGGACGCGCGCGTCCAGGAGGTCCTGGCCGGGCTGCTCGACGGCGTGCCGCACCAGGTCGCCTACGACGTGCGGACCGAGCCCCTGTACACGAGAGACAGCGAGGGGCAGGACCTGGGCCGCTGGTCTCTGGCCGTCCTGCCCGCCCCGTCCCGCGACGAGGCGCTGGCCGGGGCGGGCGCCGACGGCGTCACGCTGGTGGACGGGGCCTGGCCGGCGGGTGCGGACGAGGCCGCGGTGCAGGCGGACGCCGCCGAGTCGGCCGGGCTGGCCGTGGGCGACACGATCCGGCTCGACGTCGACCCCGAGAACCCCGCGGACACCGGCACTCCCGTCACCCTCGCCGCGACCTGGCGGGTCACCGACCCGGACGCCGCCGTCTGGCTCGGCGACCCCGTGGCACTGACCGGCACGGACGGCGCCTATCCCGGCCCGGTCGTGGTGCGCCAGGACGTCATCGCCGGCCTGGACACGGACCCGTTCGCCCGCTGGACCGTGGTGCCCGACCGTGCCGCGCTCACCCCCGCGGAGCTGCCCGCCCTAGCGGCGCTCGCCGGTGAGGTCGAAGCAACCCTGGGCGAGGACGACTCGGTCGCACCTCGCGGCCTGACCCTCTCCGGCACGCTCGCCACGACCGCCGCGGATCTCGGGGCCGCCCTGCGTGCGGCGGACGCCGTGGCGCTGGTGCCCCTGTGTCTGCTGGCGCTCGTGGGTCTGGTCGCGCTGGTCCAGGTGGCACGGCTGCTCGCCGCCACCCGCGAGGGCGAGGTGGCGCTGCTCGTCTCGCGGGGCGCGGCGCCGGGCACCGTCACGGCCGCGGCCGCCGTCGAGGGCGCTCTGCTGGCCCTGACCGCCGCGGCGGCCGGTGGCGGCGCCGCATGGGGCGCGCTGCGGATAGTCGCCCGGGCCGACGCCGGTGCCGCCGTCTCCGCGGTGACGCCCCTGGCCGTGGCCCTCGCGGTCGCCGTCGTGGCGACCGCCACGCTCGTGCTGGTCGCGGCCTTGCAGGCGCAGGCGGCGGTGCGGCGGCAGGTGACCGACCGCTCGGGGCGCGTGCGCCAGGTGGCGGCCCTGGGCACCGTCGTGCTGACGCTGGCCGCCGCCGTCGTGAGCGTGACCCAGCTGCTGCGCTACGGCTCGCCCCTCCTGACCACGCCCGACGGCCCGCGCACCGATCCGACGGCGGCCGCCGCGCCGGCCCTCGCGCTGGCGGCGCTCGCCGTGGCGGCGATGGCGGTGCTCGGCCCGGCCACTCGGCTGTGGGTGGGGCTCGCCGGGCGGTCGCGGGGCGTCGTCGGTCCGCTGGCGGCGCGGCAGGTGGCCCGGCGGCTCGTCGTGTACGTCGTGCCGGTGGTCCTGCTCGTGCTCGCGGGCGGCGCCGCGAGCCTGGCCGGCGGATATGCGGGCACCGCGGAACGCCTGCGGGCCGACGTCGACGTGCTCGCCAACGGCGCGGACGTGCGGGTCATCGCGCCCGAGAGCGGCCCGCTCGACCCGGCGCCGTACCTGCCGGGCGGGTCCGGGCCGGGCGACGCCGCCGTCGCGGCGGTGCCGGTCCTGTCCGGCACCGCCTATTCAGACGGCCGTCCGGTCACGCTCCTCGCCCTGCCCGCCGCGGCGGCGCCGCAGGTGGTGCGTGCGCCCGCGGAGGTGCTCGACGTCGCGCGGCTGAGCGAGGACCTGGCGAGCGACGCCTTCGCCGGGGCGCCCGCGCTGCCCGACGGCGCCCGCGAGATCGCTCTGGCCGTGAGCGGCCGGATCCGGCAGACCGTCGACATGACGCTGCCGGCAGGAGCTCCCGTGCACCAGCTCGACGCGTCGCTCGTGCTGGCCACGCCCGAGGGGACGCTGGCGACGGTCCCCCTCGGGCGGCTCGTCGAGGGCGACGGCACCGGCGGAACGCTCGGCGCGGACACGACGACGCACGAGCTGTCCGGCCAGGTGCCCGCGCCGCCGGAGGGCCAGGCGTGGCGGGTCGCGGCCCTCGACCTCGACACGACACCCGGCTGGTCGATGGCGGAGGCGACGCTGTCCCTGGAGGGCCTGACGGCGGGCGGCGAGCCCATGACAACCCCCGAGTGGACGTCGTCCGAGACGCTGGACGGCGCCGACGGCCTGGAGATCAGCCGGGACGCGCCGTCCGGCGAGGCCGAGCTGACCATGCCGCTCGGCGATGCCACCGCCGGGGCCAGCAGGCTGCGCCTCCTGACCACGCCCGACGTCGGGCCGGTCCCGCTGCTCGCGTCGTCGTCGCTGGCCGACGCGCTGAGCATCGCCACGGGCGACACCTTCGAGGTCACGCTCGGCGGGACGCGGCTGCCCGTGGTCGCCGTGGCGACGTCCGGCACGGTGCCCGGGGCGCTCGAACCGTACGCCGCCCTGATCGACCGGGGAGCGCTCGCGGCCGCACTGGTCCGCGAGGTGAGCGAGCCGGCCCTGACCAGCGAGGTCTGGCTGGCCGCCGGCCCGCCGGGCGCCGCCGCACCCTCCGGCGCGGTCGCGCGCCTGGCCCAGCAGGCGACGGCCGAGGCGGAGGCCGCCGCGGAGAGCAGCCGCGAGCAGCCGACCGTCACGACCCCCGGCTACCGCTCGACGGACTCCGGCGTCCCGGTGCGCGTCTCGTTCTGGCTCGCCGCCGCGGGCGCGACCGTGCTCGCGCTCGCGGGCGTGCTCGCCGTCGCCGTGGCGACCCTGCGCGACCGGCGCGGCGAGGTCATCGTGCTGCGTGCCGTCGGGCTGGGTCCCGGCGCGCAGGCCCGTGCCCGGGCCGCCGAGCTGACCGCCGTCGGCCTGGTGGCGATCGGGGTGGGCGCCGTCGCCGGCTGGGCCGTCGCGCGGTTCACCGTGGGCGGCCTCTCCGCCGCGACGCTCACGGGCATCGACGCCGCCCCGCCCGCGCGGTTCGTCGTCGAGACCGCAGGGACAGGTCTGGTGCTGGCCGCGGCCGTGGCCGGGCTCGTCCTCGTGGCGATCGGGGTGGGCGGGCGCGTGGCCGTGCAGGCCCGCGACACCACCTACCGCGAGGAGGTCCGCTGATGGGGGCACTGTCCGGGCTGGGCCTGCTCGCGCGACGGCAGCTGCGCACGTCCTGGGGCGCGACGGCGACGCTCGGCGTGGTCGCGTTCCTCGCGGCGGGCGTGCTCTCGACCGCTCCGCGTGCCGTCGCGACCATGCACGCCGACCAGGTGGCCTACGAGACGGCCAAGGCCTCCGGGCCGGCGCGTGACGTGATCTCCGTGGCCGGGTCGATCCCCGGGGAGCCGACGAGCGGGATGTACTACGACCCGGATGCCAGTCCCGCTGGCGGCGTGCCGGACGAGCCGGACTGGGCACCCTTCCTCGCGAACCTGGACACCGTGCGCGCCGAGACGCCCGAGCCGCTGCGCTCGGTGATGGGCGCGCCACGGTTCCACGTCACCTCGACCGACCCTGCCTACACCGAACCGACGCGCAGCTCCCAGCTGGCGGAGGCCAAGGTCTTCCTCCGCGCGGCCACCGACCTGCGCGAGCGCGCCGAGCTCGTCGAGGGGCGCTGGCCGGCCGCGACAGCAGGGCCCGAGTACGACGGGCAGGACCAGCTCCTCGGACATCCCACGGTGGAGGCCCCGCCGTTCGAGGTGGCGGTCTCGCGCGCCGTCGCGGACACGTACGGCTGGGAACTCGGCGGCCGGTACGACAACCTCTCGGGCTCGGGCGTGGTCGCCCTGGCCGACCGCTACCCGTCACTGGTCGTGACCGGCATCTTCGAGACCGGAGACCCGGACGCCGACTACTGGCTGCACCATTCCCTGGGGGCCCGGGCCTCCGTGATCACGGACCCCAACCGGGGCCTCCTCGGGACCGCCACCGCCTACGTCGACCCCGCCATGATCACGCCGCTCACCCTCGGGATGGCCGAGACCCGGGTCTGGTACCCGGTGGACACCGACGGCGTGACGGCCGACGCCGTGCCGACCCTCCTGTCCCAGGCCAACGGCCAGTCGGCCAAGACCTTCCTCGTCGAGGCCGGGCCCGGCGACCCCTCGCCGATCCAGCTGCGGCCCAGCACCCGCCTCAGCGAGATCCTGGAGAGCCTGCTCGCGCAGCGCACCGGCGTCGACGCGATAGTCGCCGTCCTCGCCGTCGGGCCGCTCGGCGCCACCGTCGCCGTGCTCGCCCTCGGCGCGCGGCTCGTCGTGGACCGGCGCCGGACGGCGCTCGTTCTGCTGCGCGCCCGCGGCGCCTCCGGCACGCAGCTCCGCCTCCTCATGGGCGGGGAGGGCCTCGTTGTGGGGCTCGGCTCGGCCGTCGCCGGGTTCGCGGCCGGGCTCGCACTCTCAGGCGCCGTCGGCCTGGACGCGCCAGTCACCGCGAGCCAGGTCGCGCTCGCCCTCGCCGCGGGCCTCGCGCCGGCGGCCGCCCTTGCGCTCGCCACCTCACCCGCCGGCCTGCGCCCCACCCGTGCGGACCTCGCGCCCCGCTCGCGCAGCCGCCTGCGCTGGGTGCTGGAGGTGCTCGTCGTCGCGAGCGCTGCGCTTGCCGCCTGGCTGCTCCTCTCCCGCGGGGTCGTGGCGGGCTCGGCCTCACCCGCCGGCGTCGACCCGCTCGTGGCCGCCGCCCCGCTGCTGGTCTCCCTGGCGCTCACCCTGCTCGCCGTCCGCGCCTACCCGTGGCTCGCCCTCGCGGTGGAGCGCGCGCTCGCCCCGCGGCGGGACCTGGTGCCGTTCCTCGGCGCCGCGCGTGCCACGCGCGACCCGGCCGGCGGCCCGGTCCCGGCCGTGGCGCTCGTGCTGGCCGTCGCGATCGCGGCGACGTCCGCGGTGCTGTACTCGACGGTCTCCGGCGGGATCGTCCGCGAGGCGTGGCGCGCCACCGGCGCCGACCTGCGAATCTCCGGCCCGCTCATCGACGCACCGGCGACAGAGAAGATCGCGGCGCTCGACGGCGTCGACGCGGTCTCGCCGGTGGCCGAGGTGGGCGACGGCGTGCTGCAGGGCGAGGCGTCGTCGCCGCGCGCCGAGGTGTACACGGTGGACGCGGCGGCGCTCGTGATCGTCCAGGAGGACGTGGCCGGCACCCCCGCGACGCTCGGCGAGCTGGACCGGACGGGCGGGCCGGACGGCGCCGTGCCGGTGGTCCTCACCCGCGCGGCGGCCGGCCCCGGCGTCAGCCCGGGCAGCACGGGCATCGAGCTCGTGACGGGAGCGGGCAGCGCACCCGTCGACGTGGTCGACGTCGTCGACGAGCTGCCCGGCCTGCCCGCCGGCCGCGCGCTCGTGCTGGCCGACGCCGGTCGGCTGGCCGCGGCCACGGGCGACAACAGCTTCCCGCGGCTCGCGCTGGTCGGCCTGGCGGACGGCGCCGACCGTGCGGCGGTGACCGCCGAGATCTCGCGGCTGCTGCCCACCTCGGTGGTGGAGGATCCGGACCGGGAGGCCGACGCGATGCTGGCGGCGCCGGTCTCCGGCGGGCTCGTGATCGCATTCGTGCTGGCGGTGCTGCTCGCGGGGCTGCTGTGCGCGGCGGCCGTCGTGATGACGCTGATGCTCGCGGCACCGGCGCGCGCCCGGCTGCTCGCGGTGCTGCAGACGCTCGGCCTGTCGTCGCGCCAGGGGCGCGGGCTCGTCGGGTGGGAGATCGGGCCGTGGGCAGTGGTCGCGCTCGTGGTGGGCGCCGTGCTCGGCGTGGCCGTGCCGTCGCTCGTGCTGGCCGCGGTCGACGTCACCGCGCTGACCGGCGGGGCGGCCCAGCCCGAACCGCAGTACGACCCGCTGCTGCTTGGGGCGGCCGCCGCGGGCTTCGTCGCGGTGGTGCTCGCGGCGGTAGGCATCGCGGCGGCACTGAGCCGACGCGGCGAGGTCGCCGCCCAGCTCCGGATGGGCAGCAATGACTGACACGACGAGCCCGGACCCCAGGCCTTCGAAGGGAGACCCGATGAGCACGACCATCGAGCTGATGGACGGCGGCGCGCAGACGTCGGCCGGGCCGGCCGGCGGCGAGATCCGGTGCGGCGACCTGGTCCGGATCTTCGCCACGGATGGCGTCGAGGTGCAGGCCCTCCAGGGCCTCACGCTGAGCGTCGACCCGGGCGAGATCGTCGCCGTCGTCGGCGCGTCCGGGTCGGGCAAGTCCACGCTGCTGACCATCCTCTCCGGGCTGGACACGCCGACGGGCGGGTCCGCCGTGGTCGCGGGCACCGACCTGCTGACCATGGGGCACGCGGAGCGGGTGCGGTACCAGCGGTCCACCGTCGGCTTCGTGTGGCAGCAGACGTCGCGCAACCTGCTGCCGTACCTCACCGCGAGCGAGAACGTCCGGCTGCCGCTGGAGCTGGCGAACGCGGTGCCCCGCCGCGAGCGACGGCGCCGCGTCGACGCGCTCCTCGAGCTGCTGGAGGTCGGCCACGTGGCCGGACGGCGGCCGGGCGAGATGTCGGGCGGCGAGCAGCAGCGGACGGCGATCGCCGTCGCCGTCGCGAACAGCCCGCGGGTGCTGCTCGCGGACGAGCCGACCGGCGAGCTCGACGAGGCAACCTCCGTCGAGGTGCTGGAGGCCCTGCGCGGCGTGAACCGGGAGACGGGCGTGACCACGCTGATCGTGACGCACGACCCGACGGTGTCCGAGCACGTCGCACGCACCATCCAGATCCGCGACGGCCGGACCTCCACGGAGACCCTGCGGCGTACCGAGACCGACGAGCACGGGCAGGCCCGGCACGTGTCGGAGGAGTTCGCGGTGCTCGACCGGGTGGGCCGGCTGCAGCTCCCGCAGGACTTCGTGCACGCGCTCGACCTGCGCGACCGCGTGCGGCTGGCCCTGGAGCCGGACCACGTGGGCGTGTGGCCGGCGGCGCCGGCCCCGGCGGCGGAGCCGGTCCCGACGGCGGAGCCGGCCCCGCTGGTCGAGCCGGCCCCGCTGGTCGAGCCTGTCGAGACCCGACCAGGCCTCGACGGGCTCGACCACCGGAAGACCGAGGAGGAGCGATGACGACGACGACCGAGGCCCGCACTGTGCTGCGCGCCCAGGGCCTCAGCCGGGTGTTCGGCACCGGCGCCGGCCAGGTGCGCGCGCTCGCCGACGCCTCGCTGGAGGTGGCCGCGGGCGAGCTGCTCGTGGTGCGGGGCCCGTCCGGGTCGGGCAAGACGACGCTGCTGAACCTGTTGGGCGGGCTGGACCATCCGACGTCGGGCAGCGTGTGGCTCGGCGACGCCGAGCTGACGGCCATGGGGGAGAGGGCGGTGCTCGCCGCCCGGCGGGACCGGATCGGCTATGTGTTCCAGTCGTTCGGGCTGGTGCCCGTGCTCTCGGCGGCCGAGAACGTGGAGGTGCCCCTGCGGCTGCGGCGCACCCCGCCGGCGGAGCGCTCGCGGCGCGTGGCCGAGGCGCTGGACGCCGTCGGGCTGGCCGGGCACGCGAAGCAGCGGCCGTACGAGCTGTCCGGCGGGCAGCAGCAGCGGGTGGGCATCGCCCGGGCGCTCGTCGCGGATCCCGAGGTGCTGCTCGCGGACGAGCCCACCGGGCAGCTCGACTCCGGCACCGCGGCGGTGGTGATGGACCTGCTGCGGGGGGTGACGCACGCGCGCGGCGTGGCCGCCGTCGTCTCCACGCACGACCCGGAGCTGATGGCCCGGGCGGACCGGGTGGTGGAGCTGCACGACGGCCGGGTGGTGGCCCGGGGCAACGGGTGAATTTCCTGGTGGAAGGCCTCTCGGCGCTCGTGTTACGGCCATGAGAACCACCTGGTCAGAACTGTTACCGATTGTTACCCGCGCGTACCGAGATGGTCACAACTCGGTGGCGTTTGCCGTGAGGTGGTCATTATCATCCGCGTGGAGCGGCTACGTTAGTTCTGATACCACGGGGTGCAAAGAAGCGCCCGAAATCGCTCCGGACGGCGACCGCCGGACCGGAGTGAACTGCTACCCAGGAGGACACGTGACACCTCGAAAGCGACTTATGGGGCTCGGCGCGTTCGCGCTTGCCTCGTCGCTCGTGCTGACCGCTTGTGGCGGTGGCGGCGGCGGCGGCGATGACACCGGCGAAGGTGCCAGCACCGGCATCGTGTCGGTCGGTAACGGCGAGCCGCAGAACCCGATCATCCCGACCATGACCAACGAGGTCTTCGGATCCAAGGTCACGGGCAATATCTTTGCCGGGCTCGTCTACTACGACGCCGAGGGCGTCGTGCACAACGAGGTCGCCGAGTCGATCGAGTCCGACGACAACCAGACCTGGACGATCACGCTCAAGGATGGTTGGACGTTCTCGGACGGCACGCCTGTGAACGCCGAGAGCTTTGTCAACGCGTGGGACTACGGGGCTGCCCTGGACAACGCGCAGAACCTCAGCTACTTCTTCGAGCCGTTCAAGGGCTTCTCGTACGACAAGAACACCTCCCTCATCAAGGAGGGTGGCCTCACCGTCGACGACGACCTCACGTTCACCGTGGTCCTGAACCAGCCGGAGTCCGACTTCCCGCTGCGCCTGGGCTACTCGGCGTTCTACCCGCTTCCCGAGTCGTTCTTCGACGACCCTGAGGCGTTCGGCAAGGCCCCGATCGGCAACGGTCCGTACACCCTGGAGAACTGGGAGCACAACTCGGTCATCGAGCTGCGCCCCAGCGACTCGTACACCGGTGAGCGCAAGGTGCAGAACGGCGGCATCGACCTCGTCGCCTACCAGGACGAGGACTCGGCGTACAACGACCTTCTCGACGGCAACCTGGACATCATCACCAACGTCCCGGCGTCCGCATTCGGCACGTTCGAGGACGAGCTGGGCGACCGCGCGGTCAACCAGCCCGCGGCGGTGATCCAGGTGATCAACGTTCCCGAGTACGTCAAGGCGTTCCAGGGCGAGGCCGGCCTGATGCGCCGCAAGGCCATCTCCATGGCGATCGACCGTGAGCAGATCACGGAGACGGTCTTCTCCGGCTCGCGTACCCCGGCCACCGACTTCACCTCTCCCGTCATCAATGGTTGGAGCGACGACGTCGAGGGCAACGAGGTGCTCCAGTACAACCCCGAAGAGGCCAAGAAGCTCTGGGACGAGGCCGAGAAGATCGAGCCGTTCGGCGACCAGCCGATCCTCATCGCGTCCAACGCGGACAGCGACCACCAGTCGTGGATCGACCCGACCTGCAACGGTATCCGCGACACGCTCGGCGTCGACTGCGAGTTCGACGCGTACCCCACGTTCGACGAGTTCCTCGACGCGCGTGACAACAACGAGATCAAGAGCCTGTTCCGTGGCGGCTGGCAGGCCGACTACCCGGCCATGAGCAACTTCCTCGGGCCGATCTACGGCACGGGCGCCGGCTCGAACGACATGGGCTACTCGAGCAAGGAGTTCGACGCCAAGATGAAGGAGGCGAACGGCCAGTCCGACCCCGACAAGGCGATCGAGCTGTACAAGGAAGCCCAGACGATCCTCTTCCAGGACATGCCCGGCATCCCGCTCTGGTACACCAACGCGACGGGCGGCTGGTCCGAGGCCGTCGACAACGTGGTGTTCGGCTGGGACAGCGACCCGATCCTGTACCAGGTCACCAAGTCGGAGTGAGCCTGATCACGACCGGACCCCCGGCGTGACGCTTCGCTCCAGGTGAGAGGCGGGGTACGCGATGCGTACCCCGCCTTCCACTATGCAGTGGCGTGAGACCCGGCAGTTGTCCGGGAGAATGGCTCGCTGAAACCGCCCAAGGAGAAATTAAGATGCTTTGGTATCTCGGACGCCGGGTGCTGCAGGTGATCCCTGTGTTCCTCGGCGCCACACTGCTGCTCTACGCACTGGTCTTCCTGCGCCCGGGTGATCCCGTGGCCGGACTGGGTGGTGAGCGGGGCCTGCCCGAAGCCGTGCAGGAGCAGATTCGCACCCAGTTCCATCTGGACCAGCCGTTCATCGTCCAGTACCTGTACTACCTCAAGGGCATCTTCACGTTCGACCTCGGCAACACCTTCACCGGTCGTCCGGTGGCCGAGGTCGTGGCAGAGGCTCTGCCCATCACGTTCCAGCTCGCGCTCATGGCACTCGTCTTCGAGTCGGTGTTCGGCATCGCCTTCGGCCTGTTCGCCGGGATCCGCAAGGGCAAGCTGTTCGACTCGACCGTGCTGGTCTTCAGCCTGCTGCTGATCGCGCTGCCCACGTTCGTCACCGGCCTGGTGCTGCAGATCGTCGTGGGCGTCAACCTCGACTGGCTGCCCGTGACCGCGGGGCGAGATCCCGACTTCTACAGCCTGCTGATGCCGGCCATCGTGCTCGCGACGGCGTCGTTCGCCCAGATCCTGCGCCTGACCCGGACGTCGGTCATCGAGAATCTCTCCGCGGACTTCGTACGCACCGCGAGTGCCAAGGGCCTGTCGCGCGACAGGGTGGTCGGCAGGCATGTGCTGCGTAACTCGCTCATTCCCGTCGTCACCTTCATCGGCGTGGACCTGGGCAACCTGATGACGGGCTCGATCGTCACGGAAGGCATCTTCAACATCAACGGCGTCGGCGGCACGTTGTACAAGGCGATCGGCTCCGGGGAGGCGGTCACCATCGTGACACTGTCCACCGTGATCGTGCTCGTCTATATCGTCGCCAACCTGCTCGTGGACCTGCTGTACGCCGTCCTGGACCCGAGGATCCGTTATGCCTGAGAACCGCTACGACATGGCCCCGCGTCCGGGCCAGGGCCACTACGTGGCCGCACCCGAGGAAGTCACCGTCGGCGTGGTCGACGCCGTCTCCACGGACGAGGCGCCGACGAGCCTGTGGCGTGATGCCTGGCGGGACATGAGCCATCGCCCGATGTTCTGGGTCTCGGCTGTGATGATCGTGCTCGTGGTGGTGGTCGCTGTCGCGCCGGGTTTGTTCACGAACATGCTGCCGCGCGTCGGGTGCTCCCTGCCCGACTCGCTGCTCCCGCCGTCGAGCGAGCACTTCTTCGGCACCGACAAGAACGGCTGCGACATCTACACCCGCACCCTGTACGGGGCTCGCGCCTCTGTGCTGGTCGGTCTGCTCACCACGGTGATGGTGGTCCTGCTGGGAACGGTCATCGGCGCCGTCGCCGGCTACTACGGCGGCTGGCTCGACACGATCCTGTCGCGCCTCACGGACATCTTCTTCGCGGTGCCCTTCGTGCTCGCCGCGATCGTGATCCTGAGCATCGCGCCGGCGCGCGATGCGCTGACCGTGGCAGTGGTGCTGGCGGCCTTCGGCTGGACCACCATCGCCCGCATCACGCGTGGTGCGGTGCTCAGTGTGAAGAACAACGAGTTCGTGACGGCAGCCAAGGCACTGGGTATGAGTCGTGCCGCTATCCTCTGGCGGCATGTGGTGCCGAACTCGGCGGCGCCGATCATCGTGTACTCGACGGTGGCTCTCGGTACGTTCATCGTCGCCGAGGCGACCCTGACGTTCCTCGGCATCGGTCTCGACCCGTCCACCGTCTCGTGGGGCGGGGACCTCGCGAACGGTCGCGCCTCGATCCGCACCAACCCGGAGATCATGTTCTACCCCGCCGCTGCGCTCGCCTTCACGGTGCTCGGCTTCATCATGCTGGGCGACGTCGTGAACGACGCCCTCGACCCGAAGGCGAGGAAGCGATGACCACCACGATCCCCCTCACCGACGGAACCACCGAGGACGCCCCGGTTCCGGCCGAGAAGCGCGACGACAGCACGCCGCTGCTCGAGATCCGCGACCTGCAGATCTCTTTCACGACGGCCACCGGCACCGTGGACGCCGTGCGCGGCGTGGACCTCACGGTCTACCCCGGCCAGTCCGTGGCGATCGTGGGGGAGTCGGGCTCGGGCAAGTCGACGACGGCGCACGCGATCATCGACCTGCTGCCGGGCACCGGCAAGGTGACCTCCGGGACCATCTCGTTCGGCGGGCGCGAGCTCGTCGGCCTGAAGCGCAAGCAGGTCGAGGACCTGCGCGGCCGCGAGATCGGCCTGGTGCCGCAGGACCCGATGTCCAACCTGAACCCGGTATGGCGCATCGGCACGCAGATCGACGAGGCGCTGGTGGCCAACGGCTTCCAGGGTTCCCGAGCGGAGCGGACGGCGCGCGTCGCCGAGCTGCTGGGCGAGGCCGGCCTGCCCGACGCCGCCCAGCGTGCCCGCCAGTACCCGCACGAGTTCTCGGGCGGCATGCGTCAGCGCGCGCTCATCGCCATCGGCCTGGCCTCGCGGCCGAAGCTGCTCATCGCGGACGAGCCGACCTCCGCCCTCGACGTCACGGTGCAGAAGACGATTCTGGACCACCTCGAGGGTCTCACTGCCGAGCTCGGCACCGCGGTCCTGTTCATCACGCACGACCTGGGCCTGGCTGCCGAGCGCGCCGAGCACCTCGTGGTGATGTACAAGGGCAAGGTCGTGGAGTCCGGCCCGGCGGCGCAGATCCTCAAGGACCCGCAGCACGAGTACACCAAGCGGCTCGTGGCCTCGGCCCCGTCGCTGGCGTCGCGGCGCATCCAGTCCGCGCACGAGCGCGGCACGGAGGCCGCCGACCTGCTCGCCGAGCACGCGGGCGAGCCGGAGGCCGCGCAGGCGGCGGCCGACGTCGTCGTGGCGAAGGACCTGACCAAGGTGTTCCACATCCGTGGCTCCCGGCCGGGTGCGCACGTCGACTTCACGGCGGTCGACAGCGTCGACTTCGCGCTGCCCAAGGGCCGCACGCTCGCGCTGGTCGGCGAGTCCGGATCCGGCAAGTCCACGGCGGCCAACATGGTGCTGGGACTGCTCGAGCCGACGTCGGGCACCGTCATGTTCGACGGCAAGGACGTGGCGAAGATGTCGCCGAAGGAGCAGTTCGCGCTGCGCCGCCGGGTGCAGCCGGTGTTCCAGAACCCGTATGGGTCGCTGGACCCGACCTACTCGGTCTTCCGCTCGATCGAGGAGCCGCTGGCCCTGCACAAGGTCGGCGACCGGAAGTCGCGCGAGGCGCGCGTCCGCGAGCTGCTGGACATGGTGTCGCTGCCGCAAGCGACCATGCGCCGGTTCCCGAACGAGCTGTCGGGCGGCCAGCGGCAGCGCATCGCCATCGCGCGTGCGCTGGCGCTCAAGCCCGAGGTGCTCGTGCTCGACGAGGCGGTCTCGGCGCTCGACGTGCTGGTCCAGGCGCAGATCCTGACGCTGCTCAACGACCTGCAGTCGGAGCTGAGCCTGTCCTACCTCTTCATCACGCACGACCTCGCCGTCGTGCGGCAGATCGCCGACCTGGTGGCCGTGATGAAGGACGGCAGCATCGTGGAGCACGCGAGCACCGACGAGGTGTTCGACAACCCGCAGCAGGAGTACACGCGTGACCTGCTGGCGGCTATCCCGGGCGCCAGCCTGGAGATCGGCGCCTGACCCGAAGTAGGTCCGCGAAGTAGAGCGCCTGTCCGAGTCTCCCCGGCAACAACCCGGGTCCCTCGGACAGGCGCTCTACTTCGCGGACCTACCTCGGGGCGTTCACCGCACAGTGACACGGTCGACACCTGGGGATTTCGATTCGCGGGTAGGATGGTACTGCTGCGAGACCGGTCCGCTCGGACCAGAGTCCGCGCCCCTGACCTCCCTTCTGGAAATGAGTGCTCCGTGACCGTGCCTGCAACCGCGCCGACCTCGGCCCGTGCGACCCGATCCGACCTGCGTAACGTCGCGATCGTGGCCCACGTCGACCACGGCAAGACCACGCTCGTGGACGCCATGCTGCGGCAGTCGGGGTCGTTCGGCGCCCGGCAGCACCTCGAGGACCGCGTGATGGACTCGGGCGACCTGGAGCGTGAGAAGGGCATCACGATCCTCGCCAAGAACACCGCGATCCGCTACGCCGGCCCCGCCGCGGCGGAGAACGGCCAGCCGGACGGCATCACCATCAACGTGATCGACACCCCGGGCCACGCTGACTTCGGCGGCGAGGTCGAGCGCGGCCTGTCGATGGTCGACGGCGTCGTGCTGCTCGTGGACGCGTCCGAGGGCCCGCTGCCCCAGACCCGCTTCGTGCTGCGCAAGGCCCTGGCGGCGAAGCTGCCGGTCATCGTCGTCGTGAACAAGGTCGACCGGCCCGACGCGCGGATCACCGAGGTCGTCGCCGAGACCACCGACCTGCTGCTCGGCCTGGCCGGCGACCTGTCGGACGAGGTCGAGGACCTCGACCTGGACGCCATCCTCGACGTCCCCGTCGTGTACGCGTCGGCCAAGGCCGGCCGCGCCTCGACGGACCAGCCCGCCGACGGCGGCCTGCCCGCCAACGAGAACCTCGAGCCGCTGTTCGCGACGATCCTCGAGAAGATCCCGGCCCCGACCTACGAGGAGGGCGTGCCGCTGCAGGCGCACGTCACCAACCTCGACGCGTCGCCGTTCCTCGGGCGCCTTGCGCTGCTGCGCATCCACAACGGCACCCTGACCAAGGGCCAGAACGTCGCGTGGGCCCGCCACGACGGCACCCTGCAGAGCGTGAAGATCACCGAGCTGCTGGAGACCAAGGCGCTCGACCGCGTGCCGACGGACAAGGCCGGCCCCGGCGAGATCGTCGCCGTCGCGGGTATCGCGGACATCATGATCGGCGAGACCCTCACCGACATCGACGACCCGCGCCCCCTGCCGCTCATCACCGTCGACGACCCGGCGATCTCGATGACCATCGGTATCAACACCTCCCCGCTCGCGGGCAAAGGCGGCAAGGGCCACAAGGTCACCGCCCGTCAGGTGAAGGACCGCCTGGACGCCGAGCTCGTCGGCAACGTGTCGCTCAAGGTCCTCCCGACCGAGCGTCCCGACGCGTGGGAGGTGCAGGGCCGTGGCGAGCTGGCCCTGGCGATCCTCGTCGAGCAGATGCGCCGCGAGGGCTTCGAGCTCACGGTCGGCAAGCCGCAGGTCGTCACCAAGCAGATCGACGGCAAGACCCACGAGCCGATGGAGCGGATGACCATCGACGTGCCCGAGGAGTACCTCGGCGCCGTCACGCAGCTCCTCGCGCAGCGCAAGGGCCGCATGGAGACCATGACGAACCACGGCACCGGCTGGGTCCGGATGGAGTTCATGGTCCCGGCGCGCGGCCTCATCGGCTTCCGCACGCAGTTCCTCACGGACACGCGCGGCACCGGTATCGCGGCGTCGATCTCCGAGGGCTACGAGCCCTGGCACGGCCCGATCGAGTCGCGCATGACGGGCTCGCTCGTCGCCGACCGGACCGGCAAGGTCACGCCGTTCGCCATGATCAACCTCCAGGAGCGCGGCTCCTTCTTCGTGGACCCCACGCAGGAGGTGTACGAGGGCATGATCGTGGGCGAGAACTCGCGCAACGAGGACATGGACGTCAACATCACCAAGGAAAAGAAGCTGACGAACATGCGGTCCTCGACCGCCGACAACTTCGAGAACCTGATCCCGCCGCGCAAGCTCACGCTCGAGGAGTCGCTGGAGTTCGCGCAGGAGGACGAGTGCGTCGAGGTGACGCCCGAGGTGGTCCGCATCCGCAAGGTGCTGCTCAACGCGACGGACCGCGCCCGCGCGACGGCGCGCGCCAAGCGCTCCTGACCCTCCCCGTCCCGTCGCTGAGTGCTGGATATTCGCCCGTGAACGACAGTTCTGGGGGCGAATATCCAGCACTCAGTGCTTTTTCCGGGGGGTTGCTGGCCGTGCATGCGCATCCCGATGACGAGACGTTGTCGACCGGGGCCCTGATCGCCAGTCGTGTGGCGGCCGGGTGGCCCGTCTGCGTCGTGACCTGCACGCGCGGCGAGCGCGGCGAGGTCATCGCACGCCCCGGCACGACGTCGGAGGGCCGGGCCGGCCTCGAAGGTGACGGTCCGGCGCTGGGCGCCTACCGGGAGACCGAGCTGGCGGCTGCCCTGGTGCGGCTGGCCGACGACGCCGACGGCGCGGTGGAGCAGGTCTTCCTGGACGCCCTCCCGATAGCGGACCCGCAGGTCACCGGGGTGGCCCGCGCGTCGGACGCGTCGGTGCGGTACGAGGACTCCGGGATGGCGTGGGTGGCGCCCGGCGTCGCCGGTCCCGCCCCGGACTCCCCGTCGACGGCGTTCGCGCGGGTGCCGCTCGACGAGTCGGCGGGCCGGCTCGCCGGGCTGATCCGCGCGCGGCGGCCCGCCGTCGTCGCCACGTACGAACCCGGCGGAGGCTACGGCCACCCCGACCACCGGCGCGTGCACGAGGTGACGGTCCGCGCGCTCGAGCTCGCGGCGGACCCGTCCTGGCGGCCCGACGGCGCAGGTGCGGCGGCGCGCGGGGGCGAGCCCGTCGCCGTCGGGCAGCGGGCCGAGCCGTGGGCCGGAGCCGAGCTGTGGCAGGCCGTCGCCCCGGCGGACGAGGTCCGGGAGGCGCGTGCGACGCTCGCGGCCCTCCCGGAGGCGAGCACACTCGCCGCGGCCGAGCACCTCACTTTCCCGCCCCCGACTGCCCCCCTCCCGCCGCTGGCGAAGGAGGACCTGGACGCGTGGTCGGCAGGAAGTCACGAGATCGGCACCTCGGACTACCGATCTCCTGACGATCTGCCGATCATCAGGGCCGACGGCTTCGCACGCGCCGACGGCGTCGTGCGGGTCGATGTGCGGCCCGTGCTGGGGCGGGTGGTCGGCGCGATGCGGGCGCACGCCACGCAGGTGCAGCATGCGACCGCGCTGGCGCGTCCCGAAGGGCCGGTCGCCGGGTGGTACGCCCTGTCCAACGGCGTGCTGGCCCCGATCCTCACCCACGAGACCTACCTCGTGACCGCGCCGAAGTAGTCGGCTGGCGAGGTAGTTACCCAGCATGCTTCAGGTGACTACCTCGCCAAGCGACTACCTCGGCGGGACGAGGGTCAGCGTTCCTGGAGTGCATCCAGGCCGATCGCCATGGCGGTCACGAGCCGGCGGTCGAGCCGCGGGTCGTGGATGTTCACGACGTAGCGGTCGCGCAGGCCAAACTTCTTCTCCACGGAGAATCCGGGCTGGCCGTCGATCAGGAAGTCGAAGTGGTAGGGCAGCCATGCGATGTCGATGAGCCGGCGGAGGACGGCGACCGCCATGTTGCGCTCGGCCCCGGTGGCCGTGCCCAGCCCGGGCTGCTCGACGTGCCAGGTGCTGCGGATCAGCGACTTGGCGAAGTCCTTGCGGAACAGGCCCACGGGAGCACCGCCGGCGTCGACGACGTCGTAGGTGGCGCCGAGGTCCATCACCTGGCGGGCCTTGAACCCGAGCACCGCCTCCTGCTTGCTCTCGTCCGTGTAGAGGGTGACCTCTTCGCGGAACGCCATGCGCTTCTGCTGCGCGAACGCGTAGAGCTCGCCCTCGGAGCCGTCGGGCTGTGCGCCGTGCACCTCGTACTGGTTGACCATCAAGCGGATTCGCTGTCGAACGATGAGCTGCGTCTGTGTCTGAAGCGTATTCACCCGCCGGAGTGTTCCACATGTGCAGGGTCCTCCCAGATGAATGCTGGAGAATGGCTGGGTGAACTCCTCCGGACGCCCCCTCGGGCGAACGATCGTGCGCACTCTGCTGGCTGTCCTGCTCGGCGTCGTGATGGGCGCCCTCGGCACGGTCGTGCACCGGTTCGGCGACGAGTCCTGGTATCTCGGGCTGGTCCTCGCGCTGGCGCTGACTGCGGCGGCGAGCGTGCTCTCGCGCGCCTGGGCCGGCTACGGGACCCTCCTGGGGTTCGGCGTGGGCTGGGTCGCCATCGTGCAGGCCCTGTCGCTGCCCGGCTCGGGGGGTGACGTTGTGGTCCCGGCCGGCGTGCTGGGCATGGTCTGGTCGTATGCGGGGGTCGCCATCCTGGCGGTCGTCGCGTTCCTCCCGTCGTCGTGGTTCACGGAGCCGGTAGGCCGAGATCGGCCTGCCGCCTGAGCTCTGCGGTTCTCCGCGGACTAGTTCAAGATGGTGGTCAGGATTGATACACAACCTCCACCTCGGGGCGTACAGAACGCGACCTTCGGCAGGATTCTCGCTGGATAAGATGCCCGGCAGGGCGAACCCGTCCAGCGGATTCGCCGCAGGTCCGGTGCGCCCTTGGGGGACGCGGAGAGCCCGCGTCTCGGGTAGTTGCACGGAGCGTGCCGATGGGTCAGCCGACCGAGCGTGACGAACCGCTCGAGCCGACGTCAGACGAGAACGCCGGGACGAGTCCTGCCCCGGTGACGCCTCCCCGCCTGTCCCAGACGCGCCCCGGCAGCGTGCCGCGACAAGTGGCGAGACCCCCGGCCCGACCGACGGGCGCGGGGGACGCACAGCCCGCAGTACCGGCCGGTCGTCCAACCGCTCAGCCGGCCCCCCGATCCCCAGAGAAAGTCCAGCCCGTGACCCCTCCGGAGCAGTCCGAGGCCCCGAAGGCCCTGCGCCCGCCCGTCGTGCCGCCCGCAGGGCCGCCGTCCGCGCCCGAGAGCGCCCCCAGGGGCACGGGAGCGGACGCCGCGGCATCCGCCGACACCCCGAGCATCCCCGAGCGCCCGACGCCGGCGGCGAACCCGAGCGCGCCTGCCGCGCCCGCCGCGGACACTGCGCCTGCCGCGGACGCCCCAGACCAGGTAGCTGTGCTGCAGACCGTCGTGGAGAAGCTCGCCACGCCGACGACCAAGGCCGCGACGCGGCCCAGGAGCGGCTACACCCCGCGGGTGTTCGCGTTCGATCGCCCGCCCAAGTCGGCGGCCGGGTTGAGCAGCACCGGGAGCCAAGGCACGCGGCCGCAGGACACGACCACGCCGGGCACTGCGCCGGCCCCCTCGACGGCGGAACAGGCACCAGACGTGACAGACCCGAGCAACACCCCCGACGAGACGGCGGACGCGGCGCCCGCTGCGTCGACGACCGCCTCGGACGCGGCGTCGGCGCCGTCGGCGAAGGGCGAGCCCGAGGCGGCGACGTCGGAGCAGGCACCTGAGGCGCCCGCACGCCAGTCGGCGACGTCGGAGCAGGCGGCTCCCGCGAAGGCAACACCGGAGTCTGCGGCACCCGAGTCGGCGGCAGCCGCGAAGACCGAGCCGGGGACGGCGGCACCCGACGAGCCGGCTCCCGCGAAGGCGGAGCCTGACGAGTCCGCGGCAGCAGGCGCCGCAGCCGCCGCAAGCACGGCAGCAGGGGCAGCAGCAGCGGCAGGCACGGCACCTGCGGCCGGCAGTGCAGCGTCGGCCGGTGCGGCTGCAGCGGCGAGCGCTGCGGCAGCCCCGCCCGTCCCGCCGCGCTCGCTCATCCCGCAGTCGGGCGCCGTGCCGCCGCCTCCGGGCGATGTGCCGTCCCCGGGACCGGGCACGGTGCCCGCACCGCCTGCGGGCCAGAACGCGTTCCTCAAGCCGCTGACCGGTGCCATCCAGCGGGTGTCGCGCCCGTTGTCCGGCACGCGCTGGTCGCCCGTGCGCGCTGACGCGACGCCGCTGGCGGCGTCCGAGCAGGGCCCCGCTGGACCGAACGGCCCTGGCAGGCCAGGCGGTACGGCCGGTCCCGCCGGCCCCGGCTTCCCGGGCGGCGGCCCCCAAAACCCGGGCAGCCCAGGCGCCCCGGGCGGCCCCGCCCCCGCCGGCCAGGGCAGCTTCTACGGCCTCGCCGGCGACGGCGCCCCGAGCCGGGGTCCCAAGGTTGCGTTGTTCGCGGTCCTGGCCGCTGTCGTGCTGTTCGGCATCTACGCCCTGGTGGCGTGGACCCAGAGCGACACGGTGCCGGGCGAGACCACGGTGGCCGGCGTCGACGTCGGCGGCCTGACGCAGGCCGAGGCGGCGTCCGCCCTGACGGAGCAGCTCGCGCCGCGGATCAAGGAGCCGATTGCCCTCACCGCGGGTGAGGGCAAGGCCCAGCTCTCGCCGGGGCCGAGCGGCCTCGCCATCGACGCCGAGGCGACGGCGGCCGACCTCACCGGGTTCTCGCTGAGCCCGATGCGGATGTGGGCGCACATGTTCGGCGGCTCCGAGGAGGAGCTGGTCCTGGACATCGACGACAAGAAGTTCAGCTCCGCGGTCGCGGGCCTCGAGGACTCGCTCGCGGTGGACCCTGTGGACGGCACCGTCGGGTTCGTCGACGGGCAGGCCGTCAAGACGGACCCGGAGGACGGCTCGCGGATCGTCGCGAGCGAGACGGCCCGCATCATCAAGGAGCGCTGGATCAACGAGAAGGGCCCGTTCGACCTGCCGGTCGAGGCGGTCGCCCCGACGATCACGCAGCAGCAGACCGACGAGAGCTTCGCCGTGGCGCAGAAGGTCGTCTCGGCGCCGGTCACCGTGTCGGTCGGCGACCAGAAGCCGGTGCTGACGCCCGAGGTGCTGTCCGGGCTGATCCGGTTCGAGCAGCGCAAGGACCAGCTCGCCATCATCGTGGACAAGGACGCGACGGTCGCGGCCATCGTCGACGGCACCACCAACCTGCTGGACGTCCCGGACGACGCGCACTTCGAGTTCGTCGGCGGCAGGCCGACGGTCGTCGGGGGCAAGTCCGGCACGACGCTCGACGCCGGCGAGGCGGCCAAGGCCGTGCGCGTCGCCGCGACGAGCGACAACCGCGAGACGTCGGTCGAGCTGGTCGAGCAGGACCCGAAGGAGACCGTCGAGTCGCTGAAGAAGCTGGGCGTGAAGGAGGTCATCTCCGAGTTCAGCACGCCGCTGACGAACGAGCCCGTGCGCACCCAGAACCTGGTGCGCGGTGCGGAGATGATCACCGGAAACCTCGTCAAGCCGGGGGAGACGTTCTCCCTGCTGGAGGCCCTGGCACCGATCACGCTCGAGAACGGGTACTTCGACGCGGGCGTGGTCGAGAACGGCGAGCACGTGGAGGCGGTCGGTGGCGGGCTCTCGCAGATGGCCACCACCTCGTTCAACGCGGGCTTCTTCGCCGGGTACGACGACGTCGAGCACCACGCGCACTCGTACTGGTTCCCGCGCTACCCCATGGGGCGCGAGGCCACAATATACGTGGGCGCCAAGGACATGAAGTTCACCAACGACACCCCGTACGGGGCGGTCATGCAGGCCTTCGTGTCGGGCGGCGAGCTCACGGTCCGCATCTGGAGCACCAAGTACTACACGGTGCAGGAGAGCACCAGCCCCAGGACGAACATCGTGCCGAAGACGACGATCCACGACTCATCGCCGGATTGCGAGCCGTACCCCGGTGGCGAGGACGGGTTCTCCGTCACCATCTCCCGCACGGTCCTGCACAACGGGCAGGTGGCCAAGGAGAACTCGTTCAGCCACTCCTACAACCCGGACAACCCGGTGGTCTGTGACAAGCCGTAAGGCTCGAAGGGCTAACCGGCGGTAGGTTGCGCACATGCTTGGACGTAGCGAGCGGGAGTCTCCCGCGCACGCGGTGCTTGCCGCGCGGATGGCGGGCTGGAACGACCCGGTCGAGCTGCTCGACCTCGGCACCACGGCGGAGACGCTCGCCACGGTGGCGAGCATCGAGGCCCTGGCCGCCGTGGTGCACCTGGGACACCCGGAGCACCCGGCGCCGGGTCTCGAGCGAGCCCTCCTGGAGGGTGCGTCGTCGCTGATCGTGACGGCGGCCGTCGCGGTGCCGGGCCAGTGGGTATGGGTCGGCGCGGGCGCCACGGGCGGCCAGGTGGTGATCGACGAGGCGGGCATGCGGGACTGCGCGAGCGTGCTGCGCGGCCTGGGCGCGAGCCCCCGCCTGGTGCCCACGCGCGCGACCATCGAGGAGCGCATCGCTCTGGCGGGCGAGGGTGGGTCGCTCGTGATCGAGCGGTCTCGCGTCCCTGCGGGGTTCGTGGAGCTCCCCGACAGCGCGGCCCTCGCCGAGGGCGGCCCGGTCTGGTACGGGCTCCTGGAGTCCCGCGCCGACTGGCCGGCGTTCCGCAAGCCCGCGCAGGTGTGGCTCGCGTTCGGCCCCGCCGACGAGCACCTCGGCTCCCTCCAGCCGACCCTCGCGGTCATCGCGGACGCCGGGCTCGACCTGGACCACCTGCGCAGCCAGCCGTCGTCGGCCGGGCCGCACGTGTTCTTCACGTCGTTCTCCTGCCCGACGTCGGACACGCTGCGCAACCTGGTCGACGCACTCACCCACCGGGGCGTCGAGCACCGCACGCTCGCCGTGCTGTCCGGCGAGGCGTTCGTGCCGGGTCCCGACGCCCTGACACCGCGATGGGCATGACCGCGCCCGGCGCGGGGCGTGGCGTGCGGGCCGCGTACCTGGGGCCGGAGGGCACGTTCACGCACCAGGCGGCGCTGGAGTGGGCGCGCCGGCACGCGGGTGCGGGGGACGCTGACGCCGCCGGGGACGCCGACGACGAGGTGACCGCCGAGCCGCTGGACACCGTCAAGGACGTGCACGACGTCGTGGCGGCCGGCGACACCGACGTCGGCGTGGTCGCCATCGAGTCCTCCGTCGAGGGCTACGTGGTGCCGTCGCTGGACGCGCTGCTGTCCAGTGCGGACGTCGTCGCCGTGGACGAGGTCGCGCTCGACGTGTCGTTCGACGCGTTCGTGCGCCCCGGGCACGGCGAGCTGACCGAGGTGTCCGCGCACCCGCACGGCCTGGCGCAGTGCGCCGGGTTCGTCATGAGCACCGGGCTGGCGACCGCCCCGGCGTCGTCCAACGCGGCCGCGTGCCGTGATGCCGGGCCCGGGACGATCGCGCTGGGCCCCACGATCTGCGGCGAGCTGTACGGGCTTCAGGCGTACGCGAAGGCCGTGGAGGACTTCCGCGGCGGCCGCACCCGGTTCCTCGTCCTGACCAGGCGGGGCGATGCCGAGGCGCACCTGGCGCGGTCGCGCGCAGCCGGGGCGGCGGCCTGGAAGACGATGCTCGCGATCACCCCGTCCGTGACCGGGCCGGGCGTGCTGGCGCGGATCACCGCCGCGTTCGGCGACCGGGGCGTGAACATGTCGAGCCTGATCACCCGGCCGCTCAAGGCCCAGGAGAGCAAGTACGTGTTCGTGGTGACGTTCGACGAGGCGCCCTGGGACCAGGGCGCGCGCGAGGTGCTGAGCGACCTGCTCGCCGCGGGCGACTCGCTCAAGACGCTCGGCCTGTTCCCGGCCGGCGCGGGATTCCGGGCCCTCGACGGCGTGCTCGACCCGGACCACGTGCCGGTCGGCTCCGTGTCGGCGAAGGACTCCGGCCAGGAGCGCGACCGAGGGCTGCTCTGGTGAGCGGCTTCGGCCCCCACGGCGGGCCGGTGGGCATCGTGGGCCTCGGCCTGATCGGCGGCTCCCTGGCGCGCGCCCTGCAGGCGGCGGGCCTGCCGGTGGTGGCCACCGACCCGTCGTCGGCCGAGGAGGCCCGGGCGGCGGGCCTCTCGGTGGTGGACGACGTCGCCGGGCTCGCGCTGCACCGACCCGAGATCGTGGTGCTCGCCGCGCCGCTGCGGGCCATGCGGGCCGTCGCGGCGGAGCTCGCCGAGGCCCTGGCCGGGGAGCCGGGCTGGGACCCGACGGTGACCGACGTCGGCTCGGTCAAGGCACCCGTGCGCGAGGCGGTCGCCGACGCCGGGCTGGGCGACCGCTACGTGGGGGCGCACCCGATGTCCGGGACGGAGCGGAGCGGGTTCGAGTCGTCGTCGGCGGAGCTGATGCAGGGCATCCCGTGGGCGGTGACCTGCCGGCCGGGCGACGCGGAGGCCGGCGTCGCGGGGACCGACCCGGACCGTCTCGAGCGGGTGCTGCGCCTGGTCACGGGCCCGCTGGGCGGGACGGCGGCCGTGCTCACCGACAAGCTGCACGACGAGGCCGTGGCCCTCGTGTCGCACGTGCCGCACGTGCTGGCCACCCAGCTGCTGGGGGTCGTCGCGGGCGCGCCGGTGCGGGACCTCGCGCTGGGGCTGGCCGCCGGCTCGTTCCGCGACGGGACGCGAGTGGGCCTGACCGACCCGCGCCGCACCGAGGCGATGGTGACCGAGAACGCCGCCTGGGTGGCGCCCGTGCTGCGGCTCGCGGCCCGGGACCTGGAGCGGCTCGCGGACGAGCTGGACTCGAACGCGCCGACGCACTGGTTCTTCGACCGCCCCGACCCGGTGCGCGAGCGGATCGGCCGCTCCGGCGGCACCCGCGTGACGGGCCTGCGCCCGGGCGACGGGAGCGGGGCCGACGTCGGATCGGACATCGAGGTGGTGCCGCTGACGGGCGACTGGCCGACGGAGCTGGTCACCCGCTGCGCGGCGGGCGCCGTGGTGATCGGGTTCGACGAACGCGGCGTGGAGCTGCAGTCGCCACGCTGATGCCCCGCCGCGATAGCCTGTGAGCGAAGGCGGCAGGCAGTGCCCACGTACAGCCCAGCCGCCTTCGTCATGCCCGGCGGTCGGCTGGGACCTACAGCGCCTTCGCCAGAGCCCGCCCCGTCGTCCGGCCCGTGAAGAGGCAGCCGCCCAGGAAAGTGCCCTCCAGCGCGCGGTGGCCGTGCACCCCGCCGCCGCCGAAGCCGGCTGCCTCGCCCACGGCCCACAGGCCCTCCAGCACCTCGCCCGCGGGGTTCAGGGCGCGGCCCGTCTCGTCGCACCAGATGCCGCCGAGCGTCTTGCGCGTCAGCACCGACAGGCGGACGGCGAGCAGCGGCCCGTCCTTCGGGTCGCTCAGCGAGCGCGGCGGGGACACGCGGATGGCCTTGTCCACGATGAAGTGCCGGGCGGCCGACGTCGCCACGACCTGCGGGTCCTTGCCCAGCCCGGTAGCGACCTGCGCGTCGCGGGCGGTCATCAGGGCCGCGAGAGCCTCGCCGTCGACGTGCCCCGAAGACCCGGGCGTGGCGTCGGTGAGGGCGTTCATCTTCGCGGCGAGCTCGGCAGGGGTGTCGGCCCAGAGGAACTCGTCCGACTGCTCCGCGAAGGTCCGGACCGGCACCGACCGCCCGCGCACGCGGTCCAGGAGCAGCGGCACGGACTTGCCGGTCAGGTCGGGGTTCTGCTCGGAGCCCGACAGCGCGAACTCCTTCTCCATGATGGTCTTGTTCAGCACGAACCAGGAGTGGTCGTCGCCGCGGCTGGTCACGTGCTGCAGCGCGCCGAGTGCGTCGAAGCCGGGGAACAGCGGGCCGGGCAGGCGGCCGCCGTCGGCGTCGAGCCAGAGCGACGACGGGCCGGGCAGGATCCGGATGCCGTGCTTGGACCACACGGGCGAGTGGTTGGCGATGCCCTCGGGGTAGTGCCACATGCGGTCCTCGTGCACCAGGGCGGCGCCTGACTCCGCGGCGACTCCGAGCATGAGCCCGTCCGTCGAGTCGGGCACGCCCGACAGCATCCGAGCAGGCAGGCGCCCGGCGTCCGCGGACCAGTGGGCGCGGGCCAGGTCGTGGTTCGCGCCGATGCCGCCGCTCGCGACGACGACGGCGCGCGCGGACAGCTCGACCTCGCCGGTCACCGTGCGGTTGGAGGGCTCGCCGCGGCCCGCGGCGTCGTCCGCCAGGATCTCCACGCGGACCCCGGTGACCCGGCCGTCCGTGGTGACCAGGGACGTGACCCTGTGCCGGAAGCGCAGGTCGAGGAGCCCGGCCCGGTTCGCCTCGTGCGCTGCGGCGACGAACGGCTCGACGACCGCCGGGCCCGTGCCCCACGTGACGTGGAACCGGGGCACCGAGTTCCCGTGCCCCCCGGTCGGGTAGCCGCCCCGCTCCGCCCACTGCACGAGCGGGAACCAGCGCACGCCCTTGGCGTGCATCCACGACCGCATGTCACCCGCCGCGAACTCGACAAACGCCTTGGCCCAGCGGTACCCGAAGCGGTCGGGACCCTCGCCGTGCTCGGCGCCGGGCGCGAACTGGGCGGAGCCGAGCCAGTCGGCGAAGGCGAGGTCGAACGAGTCCTTGACCTTCAGGCGGCGCTGCTCGGGGGAGTCCACGAGGAACAGCCCGCCGAACGACCACCAGGCCTGCCCGCCGAGCGACGCGGCCGGCTCCTGGTCGAGCAGGACCACCCGCTTGCCCGCCGCCGTCAGCTCGGTGGCGGTGACGAGCCCGGACAGCCCGGCGCCGATGACAATGACGTCGGTGTCGACCACCGCGGCAACGTCGTTGTTGTGGACTGAGTCAGTCATGTGCGAACTGTAACCAGGGCATACCTCGCGCGCCGCAATTCGGCGATCCGGATCCGGGGTGAAGTGCGTGATCGCCCCGGCCCGGGACCGGTCACACGCCCGGCGATATGAGCACCTGAAGACTGAGCGCGTCCAGCTTCCCGGAGGTCCGCGGCCCCGCCTCGTCCTCGGGGACCGCGGGGAAGTCCCAGGTGGAGTCCCAGACCAGCTCCCACGGCAGGTCGCCCGGCCCGCCGTCCGGCCGGTCACCCGGCTCGGCGCGTGGCGCCAGGATCACCTCGGCGTCGCTCAGGCCGCCGTTGATGACCAGCAGCACGTCGGCGTCTCCCGGCGCCGGCCCGGGCCGCAGCATCTGCAGCACGCGGCGGCCCGGATCGTTCCAGGTGGCGGGCTCCATCGGGGCGCCCGTCCGATCGAACCAGAGCAAGTCCGGGTCCGACTCCCGCGGCCTGGGCATGCCCAGGTAGAACGAGTCGGCCCGCAGCGCGGGGTGCTCCCGCCGCAGCCGGAGCAGGTACCTGGTGGTCTCCAAGAGGTCGGTGGAGGCTTCGTCCGTCGCCCAGCGCAGCCAGGAGACCTCGTTGTCCTGGACGTACGCGTTGTTGTTGCCGCCCTGGGTGCGGCCGAACTCGTCGCCCGCCGTGAGCATGGGCGTTCCGGCCGCGAGCAGCAGCGTGCCGAGCAGGTTGCGCTGCGACCTGCGGCGCGGCGGCACTATCGCCTGCCACGGCTCCGTCGTGGCGTCGTCGCCCGACGGGGTGTGGCCCTCGATCCCGTGGTTCCACGACAGGTTGTTGTCCGACCCGTCCCGGTTGTCCTCGCCGTTGGCCTCGTTGTGCTTGTAGTCGTAGGCCACCAGGTCGGCCAGGGTGAAGCCGTCGTGCGCCGTCACGTAGTTGACCGACGCCACCGGCCCGCGCACCAGCGGCGGGTCGCCCGGGCCGAACAGGTCGGCGCTCCCGGCCAGCCGCGTGGCGAGGTCGCGCAGGCCGAGCATCTGGTCCCCGCGCGCGCCCTGCTTGGGCGCGTCCAGCCAGAAGCCGCGCACGGCGTCGCGGAACCGGTCGTTCCACTCCGCCATGGGCGCCGGGAACGACCCGGTCTGCCAGCCGCCCGGCCCCACGTCCCAGGGCTCCGCCACGAGCTTGAGGCCCGACAGCACCGGGTCGGTCTGCAGGGCCACGAGGAACGGGTGGTCCGGGTCGAAGCCGGCGTTGCCGCGGCCCAGGGTGACCGCGAGGTCGAAGCGGTAACCGTCCACGCCGACGGTCTCGGCCCAGTACCGCAGCGAGTCCAGAGCCATCTGGATCACACGCGGGCGCCGGAAGTCCAGCGAGTTGCCGGTGCCCGTGACGTCCGCGAGAGCGGCCGGCGAGGCGCCGTCGTGCAGGTAGTAGACCGGGTTGTCGAGGCCGCGCCAGGCCAGGTGCAGCCCGTCGTCCCCGCCCTCGCAGGTGTGGTTGTAGACGACGTCCAGCAGCACCTCGATGCCCGCCTCGTGCAGCAGGTGCACCATGCCGCGCACCTCGTCGAGCACCGCCTCGGCGCCCTCCTCCTGGGCGGCGCGCGTCGCGTAGGCGGCGTTCGGCGCGAAGAACCCGAGCGTGTTGTAGCCCCAGTAGTTCGGCAGGCCGTAGGCGGCCAGCCGCGCCTCGGCCAGGTTCTTGTGGATCGGCAGCAGCTCGAGCGTGGTCACGCCCAGGCTCAACAGGTGCTCGATGACGGCCGGGTGCGCCGCCCCCGCGTACGTGCCGCGCAGCTCGGCGGGGATGTCCTCGCGGAGCATCGTCAGGCCGCGCACGTGCGCCTCGTAGATCACGGTGTCGGCCCAGGGCACGCGCGGCCGCGACAGGGGAGCTGGCGGCGGCAGCGGTCCGACGACGACGGAGTGCGGCACGTACGCCAGCGAGTCGGTCTCGCTCGGCGGGCCGTAGCGGTGGCCCAGCCACCAGCCCGGACCCGGCCCCTCATCCCGCCGGGTGGACACCGAGCCCACGACCTCCGGCCCGTACCTCAGCCGGCCCGCGAACCCGCGGGCGTACGGGTCGATCAGCAGCTTGGTCGGGTTGTGGCGCAGCCCCGCGCGCGGGTCCCAGGGCCCGTACACCCGGAAGCCGTAGCGCTGACCGGGACCGATGTCGGGGACGTGCGTGTGCCAGACGCCGTACACGGGGCCCACCATCTCGACCCGCCGCTCGGTGTACCGGTCCGGGTCGTGCTCGTCCAGGGACGGGTCCGTGACGTCGATCAGGCACAGGTCGACGGCGGTCGCGTGCGATGCGAGGACGGCGGCGTCGATCCCGCCGTCGGGCGTGACGTACACACCCAGGGGCGGGACGTGGCTGCGGCGGGCTGTCGGCCGGATCAGCGGGCGGACCACCGGCCGGGGTACGGGGTCGCCCGGCGCCCGCTGCGGTTCTGCTCGTCGTGACTGCACCATGGGACAATCGTCGCAGAGACGGCGCCGTGGACGAGATCCGTGCCACGCCGCGCGACGTCGTACCGTTTACCCCATGCGCATAGTCGTCACCGCCAAGTACGTCCCGGACATCAACACCGAGCGTGGGTTCCAGGACAACCGGGTAGTGCGCGACGCCGGCGAGGGCACCCTCAACGAGCTGGACGAGAACGCCATCGAGGCCGCCCTGCGGCTCGTCGAGGCCGAGCGTGAGGCGGGTCGGATCGGGCCGGACGACGGCGAGGTCATCGTCGTCACGATGGCCGCGCCCGACGGCGACGTCGCCCTCCGCAAGGCGTTCCAGCTCGGCGTCCACCGCGGCATCCGCGTGTCCGACGACGCCCTGGCCGGCTCCGACTACTTCGGCACCGCCGCGGTGCTCGCCGCGGCCGTCCGCAAGCTCGGCGAGGAGTCCCCGGTGGACCTCGTGGTGACCGGCATGGCCGCCCTCGACGGCCTCGGCTCCGTGGTCCCGACGCTGCTCGGCGCCGAGCTCGGGCTGCCCACCCTGAACCTCGCCAAGAAGGTCGAGCTCGAGGGCGGCGTACTCACCATCACCCGCGAGATCGACGACGTCACCGAGCGGATCTCCGGCCCGCTGCCCGCCGTCCTGTCCGTGACGGACGGCGCCAACCAGCCGCGCTTCCCCGGCTTCAAGCTCATCATGGCGGCCCGCACCAAGGAGATCGAGGTGTGGTCCCCGGCCGACCTCGGGCTCGACACCGCCGTCGCCGGCACCGCCGGGGCACGCACCGAGACGCTGTCGGCGGCCCCGCGCCCGGAGCGCGCCGAGCCCGAGATCGTCACCGACAAGGGCGAGGGCGGCGTGGCGCTGGCCGACTTCCTCATCCGCAACGACCTGGTTTGAGAGAGACGATGACCAACCGCACAGTCCTGGTCCTGCTCGACCCCGCCACCGAGGTCCGCACCAGCGTGCTCGAGCTGCTCACCATCGCGCGCGGCCTCGGCCGGGTCGAGGCCGTCGCCCTGGAGGCACCCACGGTCGAGGTGCTCGCGCAGCTCGGCGCGTACGGCGTCGAGACCGTGCACCAGGCCGAGCCCGCCCGCGACGGCACCTGCGTGACCGGCGACGAGCGGCACCTGCCCGCCGTCGTCGCGGCCGGGCTGGCCGCCGCCGTGCGCCTCACCGACGCCGACGTCGTGCTGCTGCCCACGTCGTTCGCCGCGAAGGAGGCCGCGGCGCTCGCGGCCCACGAGCTCGGGGCCGGGCTCGTCATCGACGCGGCGTCCCTGCGCGACCTGGACGGCCGGATCGTGGCAGGCAAGCGGGTCTTCGCGGGCTCATGGGACACGGAGTGCGCGGTGACCACCGACGTCGCGGTCGTGACCGTCCGGGCCAACTCCGCGGTCGCGCAGCCCGCCGAGGCCGCCGTCGATCCCGTGACCGAGGGCTTCGCCGTGGAGGTGGCGCCGTCCGCGGTGACGCTCCTCTCCCGCGAGGTCAAGGCCGACACCAGCGGCCGGCCGCCGCTCGACCAGGCGGCGATAGTCGTGGCCGGCGGACGCGGCACCGACGGCGACTTCGGCCCCGTGGAAGAGCTCGCGGACGCGCTGGGCGCGGCCGTCGGAGCCTCCCGCGACGCGGCGTTCGAGGGCTGGTGGGACACCTACGTGGGGCAGACCGGCGTCACCGTGGCCCCGCGCGTCTACATCGGAGCGGGCATCTCGGGCGCGCCGCACCACCGCGGCGGCATGCAGGCCTCTCAGGTGATCGTCGCGGTGAACAGCGACCCGGAGGCGCCGATCTTCGAGATCTGCGACTTCGCGGTCGTGGGGCAGCTCGCCGACGTCCTCCCGCAGGCCGCGGCAGAGATCCGCAAGCGCAGGAGCTGAGCACGATGCACGACCGGGAGGTGCCGGTGCTCGGCCCCGCCGAGCGGCGCCGGGCCGCGCGGCATCTCCTGCTCGACGGGTTCGGCCTGGCGGCGCAGGAGCGCCTCGCCGCGTCGCGTGTGGTGGTCGTGGGCGCGGGCGGCCTGGGTTCGCCGGTGCTGCAGTACCTCGCGGCGGCCGGCGTCGGCACGCTCGGCATCATCGACGACGACGTCGTCGAGGCGTCCAACCTGCAGCGCCAGGTGCTGCACTCCGTGGCCGAGGTCGGGCGCGCCAAGACGGCGTCGGCGGCCGACGTGCTGCGCGGGCTGGCGCCCGACGTCGAGGTGATCGCGCACAGCGAGCGGCTGACCCGCGACAACGCCGAGGTGATCCTCGGCGGCTACCACCTGGTGGTGGACGGCTCGGACACGTTCGAGACGCGCTACGCCGTGTCCGACGCCGCCGCGAGCCTCGGCCTGCCCGTCGTCTGGGGCACGGTGCTCGGCTGGGACGGCCAGGTGAGCGTCTTCTGGTCGGCCGCGCCTGAGGGACGCGGGATCACCTACCCGGACGTGTTCGGCCCGCAGCCGCCCGAGGGCGAGTCCTGCGCGACGGTCGGCGTGCTCAGCCCGGCGTGCGGCGTCGTGGGCTCGACGATGGCGGTCGAGGCCGTCAAGGTCCTGACCGGCACGGGCGACCCGGCGCTGGGGCGGCTGCTCGCCTACGACGCGCGCACCTCCGGGTGGGACACGATCGAGCTGGCCCCGGCGACGTCGGACCCCGCCGCCGTCCTGACCGCCGAGGCCGTTCAGGCCGCGGAGATCGTGGAGGGGACGGCGCTCGCGCCGGCCCCGGCCGCCGCGGATCCCGCGGCGGTCCCCGGCGTGCTGGTGCTCGACGTCGGCCTGCGGCCGGGGGCCGTGCCCGGTGCGGTGTTCGCGCGGCTGGAGGACCTGGCGGCCGGGAACTTCCCGCCGGAGCTCCTGGACCACCCGGTCGACGAGCCGGTGGTCGTGGTGTGCGAGCGGGGTCTGCGGTCGCGCGGCGCCGAGCAGCTGCTCCGCGCCGAGGGGTGGCACGACGTCACGAGCCGCGCGATCCTCGGGTGAAGACCGGCCGGCCCACCTGCTGGACAGGTCACGTTCATCTGGACGTACCGGACCTTTCGCGGCCGAGACACCGCCTGCTCCTAGGTTGACGACGACCTACCCCCCAGCTCGGACCGGAGAACCTCCGATGACGATCGCCCCTGAACACCGCACGCTGCTGACGGTGCAGACGCACGCGCGCGGCAAGCGCAGCCCCGTCACGTGCCGCCTCAAGTGCAACGACGCGTGCCTACACCCCGCTCCGAACGAGAGCGCCAACGAGTACTTCAAGGACGTCGTGAGCTCGGTGCTGTCGCGCCGCGCGATGCTCGGCACGCTGGCGGTCGCCGCCGGTGCCGTGGTGATCGGTGCGCAGGGCGTCGGCGCGCCGTCGGCCGCCGCCGCGACCCTGCCCGAGGGGCGCTTCCCCGGCTACGGAGGCGGCAGCGGCCTGGCCTTCGGCGCCATCGACCCGCAGCCCGTCGACGTCGACGCGCTGGTGGTGCCCGAGGGCTACACCTGGAGCCCGATCATCCGCTGGGGCGACCCGATCCTCCCTGGCGCCCGCACGTTCGACCCGAACAACCAGTCGCCGGAGCAGCAGGCCAAGCAGTTCGGCTACAACTGTGACTACCTCGACATCCTGCCGTTCGACCTCGGCGATGAGCGCCGCGGCACCCGCGGCCTGCTCGTCTCGAACCAGGAGTACACGAACGCGGCGATCATGTTCCCGCCGACGGCCAAGTACTGGGAGACCGACGCCGCCGGCGTCGTCACCACCACCAAGAACGCCTACGCCCGCGCCATCGAGCGCGCCGCGCACGGCATGTCGGTCGTCGAGGTCCGGCGCCCGGCCCCGGGCAAGCCGTGGACCTACCAGCGGATCAGCCCTTTCAACCGCCGCGTCCACCTTGACACGGAGTTCGTCGTCGACGGCCCGGTGGCCGGCTCCGACCTGCTCAAGACTGTCGCGGACCCGACCGGCACTCGGGTGCGCGGCACCATGAACAACTGCTCGGGCGGCACCACGCCGTGGGGCACCGTCGTGTCGGGCGAGGAGAACTTCAACGGCTACTTCAAGGCCGCCGGAGCGAACCCGACCGCCGACGCCCGCTACGGCATCGGCGCGACCACCAGCTACGGCTGGGAGGCCGACGACCCCCGTTTCGGTGGCGGAGCCGGCTACGAGAACGAGGCCAACCGCTTCGGCTGGATCGTCGAGATCGACCCGCACGACCCGTCCGCGCCGCCCGTGAAGCACACCGCCATGGGCCGGTTCAAGCACGAGGGTGCAAACCTCACCGTGTCCCGCAGCGGCCACGCCGTCGCGTACATGGGCGACGACCAGGCGTTCGACTACGTCTACAAGTTCGTGTCCAAGAACCGGGTGGTCAAGGGCGACTCCGGGTGGGCCCGCGCCCACAACAAGACGCTGCTCTCCGAGGGCGACCTGTTCGTCGCCAAGTTCACGGGCGACTCGCCCGCGGCCGAGATCGACGGCTCGGGCGCGGTCCCGTCCGACGGCGCCTTCGACGGCACCGGCGAGTGGCTGCCCCTGGTGGTCGGCGGCGCCAGCAAGGTGCCCGGCATGTCCGCCGAGGAGGTGCTGGTCTACACGCGCCTCGCCGCGGACAAGGTCGGCGCCACCAAGATGGACCGCCCGGAGGACGTCGACATCAACCCGGTCAACGGCCGCATCTACATCGCGTGCACCAACAACTCGAGCCGCACCCCGGGCAACACCAAGGAGGGCGCCACGGAGCCCAACCCGCGCGACCACAAGGTCGTGAGCGGCGCTACCGTCAACGGCAACCGCGACGGGCACATCGTCGAGCTCATCCCGTCGGGCGACCAGACCTCCACCAGCTTCACGTGGAACCTGCTGCTCGTCTGCGGCGACCCCGCCGTCGAGGGCACGTACTTCTCGGGCTACCCGAAGGAGCAGGTCTCGCCGATCTCCTGCCCGGACAACCTCGCGTTCGACGCCGAGGGCAACCTCTGGATCTCGACCGACGGCCAGCCGAGCTCCAGCTCCATCGTGAAGTGCGACGGACTGTTCAAGGTGCCGGTCGCCGGCTCGCAGCGCGGGCACGTGCAGCAGTTCCTCTCGGTGCCGGCCGGCGCCGAGACCTGCGGCCCGCTCGTCGACTCCCGCGACGGCATGGTCTACGTGAACGTCCAGCACCCGGGCGAGGACGGCACGTTCGCCGCCCCGCAGTCGTACTTCCCGGACTACGTCGCCGAGGGCGTCACCCCGGAGGCCGGCGACTTCCGCGGCCCGCGCCCGACGACGGTGCAGGTCTACCGCAAGCGCTGACCTGACCTACCGCTGACCGTGAGGTAGAGCATGCGTCCGGACGCCCGCTCTACCTCACGCTCGTCCTCTCGCCGAAGTAGAGCGTGCGTCCGGACACACGCTCTACCTCGGCGTTGCGGGGTGTGCGAGATAGAGCGTGTGTCCGCACAGCGTCACACCTCGGGATGCGATTCGGGTCTCCCGGCGTTCGTAGACTTGATGACCGTGACCAACCCGCCCCCCGACGCCGCGCGCGCACCCCTGATGGTGAGCGGCGCGCACGGCGAGCCGCCGCGCGAGCCGGACGGCGCGTACCTCGACCACGCCGCGACCACGCCCATGTCGGCCGCGGCGCTCGCGGCGTTCGTGGCCGAGGCGCAGCGCACCGGCAACGCGTCGTCGCTGCACTCCGCGGGCCGGACGGCGCGACGGGCCGTCGAGGAGGCGCGCGAGACGCTCGCCGGCTCGCTCGGCGCGCGACCCAGCGAGGTCATCTTCACCTCGGGCGGTACCGAGGCGGACAACCTGGCGATCAAGGGCATCTTCTGGGGGCGCCGGGCGCAGGACACCCGCCGCACCCGGATCCTCGTCTCCGCCGTCGAGCACCACGCCGTGCTCGACCCGGCGTTCTGGCTGGCCGGCCACGCCGGCGCCGACATCGTCCTCCTGCCCGTCGACGGCGACGGCCGGATCGACCTCGACGCCCTGCGCGCCGAGCTGGCCGCCCACGCTGACGAGACGGCGCTGATCAGCGTCATGTGGGCCAACAACGAGGTGGGCACGGTCCAGCCGGTCCGCGACGTCGTGCGCGCCGCGCGCCCGTACGGCATCCCCGTGCACACCGACGCCGTGCAGGCCGTGGGTCAGACGGAGGTCGACTTCACGGAGTCCGGCGTGGACGCCATGACCGTGACCGGGCACAAGTTCGGCGGCCCGGTCGGCGTCGGCGCCCTCCTCGCCAAGCGCGACCTCGCGCTCGACGCCGTGCTGCACGGCGGCGGGCAGGAGCGCGGCGTCCGGTCCGGCACGCTCGACGTCGCCTCGATCGCCGCGTTCGGCGTCGCCGCGCTGCACGCCGTCGACTGCCTGCCGCAGCGCAGGGCCCGCCTGGCAGCCCTGCGCGACGACCTCATCGCCCGGGTGCGTGCCGCCGCGCCGGACGCCGTGCTGCGCGGCGCCGACCCGGCGTCCGGCGACCGGCTGGCGGGCAACGCCCACTTCACCTTCCCCGGCGCGGAGGGCGACTCCCTCCTGTACCTGCTGGACTCGGCCGGGGTGCAGGCGTCCACCGGGTCGGCGTGCCAGGCGGGCGTGCCGCAGCCGTCGCACGTGCTGCTCGCGATGGGGGTCCCGGAGACCGAGGCCCGCGGCGCGCTGCGGTTCACGCTCGGCGCGACGTCCACCGAGTCCGACGTCGACCGGCTCGTCGGAGCCCTGCCGCAGGTCGTGGCGCGGGCGCAGGCCGCGGGCCTGGTGTCCGGACGCGCGATCGGAGGCATGTCATGAGGGTGCTCGCGGCCATGTCCGGCGGCGTCGACTCCGCGGTCGCAGCGTCGCTCGCCGTCGAGGCGGGGCACGACGTCGTCGGCGTGCACATGGCGCTGTCCCGCAACCGCGACCAGTTCCGCACAGGATCGCGCGGCTGCTGCTCCATCGAGGACGCCGGCGACGCCCGCCGCGCGGCCGACATGCTCGGCATCCCGTACTACGTGTGGGACCTGTCCGAGAAGTTCGAGGACACCGTGGTGGCCGACTTCCTGTCGGAGTACGAGGCAGGCCGCACCCCCAACCCGTGCGTGCGCTGCAACGAGCACATCAAGTTCGAGGCCCTGCTCGACAAGGCGACGGCCCTCGGGTTCGATGCCGTCGCGACGGGTCACTACGCGCGGATCGAGACCCGCGAGGCCACGCTGCCCGACGGCGGCCGGCGGACCGTGCGCGAGCTGCACCGCTCGCCGAACGACGCCAAGGACCAGTCGTACGTGCTGGCCGTCGCCGGCCCCGAGCGGCTGGCGCGCGCGATGTTCCCGCTGGGCGGCTTCGCGTCCAAGGACGAGGTGCGTGCCGAGGCCGCGCGTCGTGGGCTGTCGGTCTCCGCGAAGCCCGACTCCTACGACATCTGCTTCGTGGCGGACGGCGACACCCGCGGCTTCCTGCAGTCCCGCCTGGGCTCGCGCCCCGGCGAGGTGGTGGACGTCTCCGGCGAGGTGGTCGGCGAGCACGACGGCGCCTACGCGTTCACGGTGGGCCAGCGGCGCGGGCTCGCGCTCGGGCGCCCGGCCGCCGACGGCAAGGCCCGGTACGTGGTCGACGTCCAGCCCGCGACGAACACCGTGGTGGTGGGGTCCGCGGAGCTGCTCAGCGTGGACCGGATCGCGGGGGAGAAGGCCCTGTGGTTCGACGGTGTGCTCCCGGCGGCCGGGCCTGCCCCGCTGGTCGAGCCTGTCGGGACCCCGTCCCCGCGAGCCGAAGAGGTCGAGCCCCCCGCCGACGTCGTCCCCGACGCCGACGGGTGGTTCGACGCCGAGGTGCAGGTCCGCGCGCACGGGGCGCCCGTCCCGGCGCGGGTGCGGTCAGTTGCACGGGCCGGGGACGCGTATGGTGACGGCGTACCGGAAGGTGCGCGACCGGCGTCGGCCGTGGAGTGGACGGACCCGTCCGCTCCCGCGATGGAGATCGAGCTGACCGGGGCGCCCTTGCGCGGTGTCGCGCCGGGGCAGTCGGTGGTGGTGTACCGCGGCACGCGCGTGCTGGGCCAGGCGACGGTCTGCCGAGCCTGGCGGGCCCCCGCGGCGCGGTAGAGCTGCGGCGTACGCCGAAACGTGAACAAGGAGAGCCGATGACTGCTGTGAGCGGGCACGGGCCATGGCCCGGTGGCGAGCGCGACGTGCTCGAGGTGCAGCAGCTGGCTCTGGGCGAGCTCGCGGAGCTGCCGACTGGCGTCGACGGTGTGCCGTTCCTGACGCAGCTGCCGGAGCGTGGTGCCGGTGCCGACGCCCTCGGGCGGACGGCGGTGCTCCTGGCCGAGATGCCCGTCGAGCTGGGCCCGCACGGCTGGAAGCTCACCGAGCGGCCAGGCGCCGACGCCCGGCGGGCCGAGGCGTTCTGGCGCGAGGATCTCGGCGCGCTAGCCGTGGCGGCGCACGGACACGTGGGCCCGATCGCCGTCGAGCTGCTCGGGCCGTGGACGCTCGCGGCCCAGCTCTGGTCGGCCCGGGGCGACCGCGTCCTGGCCGACGTCGGAGCCCGCGCCGACCTGGCCCTCGCGCTCGCCGACAGCGTGCGCACGCTGGTGTCGGACATCGTGACCCAGGTGCCCGGCGCGGAGGTGACCGTGCAGCTCGCGGAGCCGCTGCTCGGCCAGGTGCACGCCGGCGTGCTGCCGACCTTCTCCGGGTTCTCCCGGCTGCGGTCGGTCGCTGGGCCCGAGATCGTCGGCGGGCTGGAGCCGGTCCTCGCGGCGGTGCGGGACGCGGGCGCGCGGTCCGTGGTGCACCTCGGGGGCACGTGGGTAGGAGTGCCGCCGGTTGTGCTCGCCGGTGCGGACACGCTGGGGCTCGACCTGGCCGACGTCGGCCCGGGTGGCTGGAACGAGCAGGCCTGGGAGCTGATCGCCCGCGCAGTGGAGCGCGGCGTCGGGCTGTGGGCGGGCCTGCCGCCCGCGCAGATCTCGCAGTGCGCGGGGCCGGCGCTCGGGCAGCTCGCCGATCTGGTCGGCGTGCCGTGGCGGCGGATCGGCCTGCCGGCCGCGCAGCTCGCGGAGGTGACGCTGCTGGCGGCGCCCCGCAGGTCGCTCGGCTCGCTCGACGAGCACCGCGCGGAGCTGGCCAACCTCGGCCGCGTGGCGGAGTCCCTCGCGGAGAAGGCCGAGGCGTAACCGCCGTCCGTCGAAGTAGAGCGTGTGTCCGCCACCTGCGATTCGCAGTGGCGGACACACGCTCTACCTCGGCGCCGATGTGTTCGCGAAGTAGAGCCGGTGTCCGGGAGGCACCCTGTCGGCCTCCGGTGTCGCGGTCCCGTCGACGGAAACCGGCCTGAGGTTCGATCACAGTCGTTCCAGGGCTTGGAGCGCGACCACAGATCGCACGTTTTCCACAGCCCGGTTTTGCCCGGCCCCCGTCACGCATGCTCCCTTGGTGAGACGAGCCGAGTACGCAGAGAACCTGCAACGAATTGCTAGCCTCCAGCGATCCGCCGCGGACCGGTCGCTGGTCACGTCCCGGATGTACTCCGCAGATCGCGCGACCGTTCCGGAGGTTCCGGCACGGATCGCGTACTCCAGCCAGGACCGACGGCGCCTTGCCGCGCGCGTGCAGGCCGGTGACCTCGAGCGGATCAGGCCGGGCGTGCTCATGGCGCCGCTCGATGACGGGCTACGACCTCACGAAGTATCGGAGCTCTCGACGCTGCGCACCGTGCGAGCCGTGGTCGAGCGCTCACGCTCGTCCTTCTGGGTCAGCCATCAGACTGCCTTGCTCATGCACGGCTGTTGGACGTTCCGGAGTGGCACGGCGGTCCACGTGACCCATCTCAGCAACCCGAACATCGACCATGAGAACGAGACGGACGTTGTCCGGCACTGGACAAAGCTGCCTGACCGCGACCGGTGCACCCTGGGTGGAATCCCGGTCACGACGTTAGAGCGGAGCTTGGTGGACTCGATCAGGACCCTGGAGCCTGACAGCGCGCTCGTCGCCGCTGACTCGGCCTTTCGGCGTGGCGCCAGCACCGCCCTCGTCCAGCGCATCGTCGCGGAGTCCGTCGGAAAGCGCGGCGTCGCACAAGCACGGGAGACGTTGCGCAAGGCAGATCCGCGTTCGGGCTCGCCCGGGGAGTCGTTGGTCCGCTCGGCCATGCATCGCGCGAGGGACGTGAATCCGTCTCTTCAGATTCCGGTCAAGACTCGGATCGGGACATACTGGGTCGACGTCGGATGGCCAGATCTCAAGGTCGGCTTCGAGTTCGACGGGGCGATCAAATACTCCGGCGGCGCCTATGGCGACCCGGAGTCGGCCCAGCGGGAACGGGCTCGCCGAGTGCGCGCCCTCGAAGAGGCCGGCTGGCTGATCTTCGAGGTGAAGTGGTCGGACGTCGAAGATCCGGCGAGACTCGACGCCCTGGTCTACGACGCGTTCCTGTTGGGTCTCGCACACATGCGCCGCTCCGGCTGAGCCCCGCCCGGACACTCGCTCTACTTCGCCAACGAGACGACGCCGAAGTAGAGCGCCTGTCGGACGAGGACCACGAAGTAGAGCGTGCGTCCGGACACACGCTCTACTTCGCGGATGGGTGTCAGGCCGACAGGCGGTTCCAGAGGAACGTCCAGTGGGTGGCCGCCATGTACGCCGCCTGGGCGTTGTCCGCCGCGCCGCCGTGGCCGCCCTCGATGTTCTCGTAGTACGTCACGTCCTTGCCCGCGGCCAGCATGAGCGCCGCCATCTTGCGGGCGTGGCCGGGGTGCACGCGGTCGTCCTTGGTCGACGTCGTGAACAGCACCGGCGGGTAGTCCCGGGTGGCGTCGAACAGGTGGTACGGCGAGAACTTCTGCAGGAACTCCCACTCGTCGGTGTCGGGGTCGCCGTACTCCGCCATCCACGAGGCGCCGGCCAGCAGGTGCGAGTACCGCTTCATGTCCAGCAGCGGGACGCCGACGATGATCGCCCCGAACAGGTCCGGGTACTGCGTGAGCATGTTGCCGGCGAGCAGCCCGCCGTTCGAGCGGCCCTCCATGCCGAGCTGCCCGGGCACGGTGATGCCCCGGGCGACGAGGTCGCGCGCGACGGCCGCGAAGTCCTCGTAGGCCCGGTGCCGGTGCTCCTTGAGCGCCGCCTGGTGCCAGGCCGGCCCGTACTCGCCACCGCCGCGGATGTTCGCCACGGCGTACACCCCGCCGCGCTCCAGCCACGCACGGCCCACCGTGCCCGAGTACCCGGGCAGGATCGCGTGCTCGAACCCGCCGTAGCCCCACAGCAGGGTCGGCGCCGGTCCGGCCTCCCCGGAGACGAGCTCCGACCGGCCGACGACGAAGTACGGGACGCGCGTGCCGTCGTCCGACTCCGTGAACTGCTGGCGGACCTCCAGCCCGGCCGCCTCGAAGTAGGAGGGCGCGGACTTGAGCACCTCGGGCGCGGCCTCCTGCTCCCGCGGCCCGACGGCGGTGCGCGCCAGCGTCGACGGCGTCAGGTACCCGGTGGTGACCACCCAGACGTCGTCGGAGTCGACGACGTCCACCGCGCCGACGCCGACCGTGAGCAGCTCGCCGCCCACGGGCAGCTCGGAGCGGACCCACGCCCCTTCGCTGGTCGAGCTTGTCGAGACCCCGGTCTCGACAAGCTCGACCACCGGAGACGGCGGCGTCAGCACGTGCAGCAGGTTCTTCACGTCGTCGAGCACGTTGAGCACCAGGTGGTTCCGCGTCCAGGTGGTCCCGGCGAGCGACGTCGTCGGCGTCGGCTCGAAGAGGACGGCCAGGTCGCGCGACCCGGCCATGAAGTCGTCGAACCCGGCGGCGAGGAGGGAGCCGGCGCGGTAGGTCACCTCGCCGAGGGTCCAGTCGTCGCGCAGCCGCACCAGCATCCACTCGCGGTGCAGGCCGACGTTCGCCGAGTCGGGCACGTCGATCTTCGTGAGGGTCTGGCCGGGCGTGCCCACGCCCGTGGCCAGGTAGGTCTCGTTGGCGTAGAACCGCAGCGCGCGGTGCACCAGGTCGCGCTCGAAGCCCGGGGTGTGCGAGCGGGACGCGCTGATGTACATGTCCTGCTCGGTGCCCTCGTAGACGAGGGTCGCCTCGGCCAGGGGCGTTCCGCGGCGCCACCGCTTGACCTGCCGCGGGTAGCCCGACGGCGTCAGGGTGTCTGCGCCGAAGTCCGTGTACACGTAGACGGTGTCGGCGTCGACCCAGGACAGCCCGCCCTTGGCCTGCGCGCGGACGAACCCGTTCTCGCTCTGAGGCACGAACTGCTTGGTGACCAGGTCGAACTCGCGCGTGACGTCGGAGTCGGAGCCGCCGGGGGAGAGGTCGACCAGCGCGTGCCGCCGGGGCTCGCCCGCCGCGAGCTGCTCCGGCGTCGGGCGCAGGACGCTCGCGCCGTGCCAGACCCAGCTCTCGCCCTCCTGCGCCGCGAGGGCGTCCAGATCGAGGACCGTCTCCCAGTCGGGGTCGTCGGTCCGGTAGGAGTCGAGAGTGGTGCGGCGCCACAGGCCGCGCTGGTGCTCGGCGTCCTGCCAGAAGTTGTAGTAGTGCTCGCCGACCTTCGAGACGTGCGGGATCTTGTCGTCCGAGTCGAGGACCTCGCGCACCGCCCGCTCGGTCTCCGCGAAGGCTGAGCCGCCGAGGGCGGCCGCGCTGTGCGCGTTGCGCTCGCGCACCCAGTCCAGGGCGGTGGCGCCCTCGACGTCCTCGAGCCACGCGAACGGGTCGGGCGCCGTGGGGTCGAGAGGGGTGGCCGGGAGAGCGGTTCGGGGGGCGGTCTGGGTGTGCTCGGCGCTCATGAGGAGCACCCTACGCGGCCGGATGTCGCTGCGTCCGCCGTCGGACCTGTGCCACGCCCCCGCATCGCGCCCGCCCGGTTTTAGCCGTATTGTGGTGTTATTGCGTCACGAGGTCGCCTGATTCCTCAATGGCACATATTTTCGCTGGTCGCACCACGGTCCTGCCCTTCCACGGCCGGGATGCGCTGTGGTAGAAACTGCAGTCCAGGGGGTTGTTCGCCCTCTTCAGCCGAGTTCGTGGAGCACGCCGCGGTCCGCCGTGTCCGGTCTTCCCAAACTCTGACGACACAACTATTAGGGGGATCGGCTCGGTGAGCTCGATGTCTTCTTCTCCTCCGCCGAGCAGGCTGCGTCAGGTCGCACCCTGGGTGTGCGTCGCCGGCGTGCTTGCTTACGTACTCGTCGCGCCCGTTCTCTTCACCGCTACCGGGGCCACGTCCACGTGGCCCGCATGGCTCGTCGGCATCGCCGCCGTCGGGCTCGCCGTGGCGGCCGCGCTGATCGCCGCGAGGTCCTCCCGGGACGACCTCACCGCGCACGACGACCTGGTCCTCGCCTACCGCCGGGCCGAGGAGCGCGCCCAAGCGGCCTCCGTGGCGCTCGACGCCCTGGCGAAGGAGCAGCTGCCCGCGTTCCTCGACAGCGAGCCCGCGCCGCCGCTGCCGAACCTCCCGGGCAACGCCGCCGCGCAGGCCCGGCTCGACGAGGCCGCCAGCATGCTCGCCCGGGTGCAGGAGGAGCGCGTCGCCCGCCGCGACGCCGTCCAGGTCGCCGTGGTCGCCCTGAGCCGCAAGGTCCAGGCCGCCGCGCACCGCATCCAGGAGGAGGCGGCGCGCATGGTGCAGCGCCACCCCACCGACCCGGACATCCTGCAGACCTCCATGCGCGTCGACCACGCGGCGGCCCAGCAGGCCCGCCAGGCCCAGAGCCTCGCGGCCCTGTGCGGCGAGTGGCCCGGCCAGCAGTGGAGCGAGCCGCTCCCGTTGCCCGACGTCGTCAAGGGCGCCGCCAGCCGCATCACGGCGTTCCACCGGGTCGAGGTGTCGGGCGACCCCGGCGTCGCCGTCTCGGCGCGCATCGTCGAGCCGCTCATCCACCTCGTGGCCGAGCTGCTGTCCAACGCCACGCAGTCCTCGCCGCCCACCACACAGGTGCTCGTCGCACTGCGCCAGGTGCAGCGCGGCGCGGTCGTCGAGATCGACGACTGCGGTGTGGGCCTCGACCTCAAGCAGCTCGAGCAGGCGCGCGACATCGCCTCCGGCAAGCGCGAGATCAGCATCACCGAGCTGGGCGAGATCCCGCAGACGGGCCTGGCCGTGGTCGGCACCTACGCGCGCCGCCACGGCTTCCGCGTGGACGTCACCGAGTCGGTGTACGGCGGCCTGCGCGCCATCGTCATGATCCCGGCCGAGCTGACCGAGGCAGTGGTGCCGTCGGGCATGCTCACGCCGGCAGCGACCCTGCCGAGCGCCGCCCCGTCCACCGGGGTCTCGTCGCTCGGGTCCGGCCGCACCGCCACCGCCGTCGTCGAGGCGCCGCTCGCACCCGAGCTGCCCACCGCGAAGCCCGCCGACGACGACGAGTGGCCCGCCCCCGCGGCGCCCGACCCTGCGACCGTGCTCCCCGTCGAGCCGCTGAGCGAGCCCGGCGACGCGGTCGACGACGAGGAGGAGGCGCCCGTGGCCGGTGCGCACGTGAAGGCCCCCGGCGAGCTGCCCCTCCGTCCTGGGCGAGCCCGCCCCGAGGACGACGAGTTCCCCGAGCCGTCCGCTCTTCCGCAACGGCGATCGCGCCGAGGAGAGGCGGACGTGCCCGACGACAGGACCAAGGCCACGGAGCCTCGTACCGAAGCTCCTGGTCCCGCTCAGACGGCAGAAGAGGCCGGCGAGTGGATGGGCGCCTTCTTCAGCTCGAGTGAGGCGCGGTTCGGGGACTCACCTGACAGCAGCGAACCGCCGGGAGCCGGCGGAACTTCGGAGGACCGATGACTACGCAGGCCGACGGCATGACGAGCACCGACGGCAACAGCTGGATGCTCGAGCTCATCAGTGGTGTGCGGGGTGTCAAGCATGTTGTGGTGCTGACCTCGGACGGACTGATGAAGGTTCGGACGGACCAGACCCCGCTGGACGTGGCCGACAAGGTAGCCGCGGCATGTGCCGGACTGGTGGCACTGGGCATGGGAATGAGCAGGGAGTTCGGCCACAGCGAGACGATCCGCCAGGTGATGGTGGAGTTCGACGGCGGCTTCCTCTTCGTCCGGGGAGCCGGCGACGGCTCCCGCCTCGCGGTCGTCACGGAGACGGTGATCGACCCGGCGCTGATCGCCCAGCAGATGCAGGCCCAGGTCCTCATGATCGGAGAACGCACGTTGGGCACGGAGCGGATCAACAACTGATCTCGCCGAGGGCGCCGCAGCAGGAAAGCAGTACTCGAGCCCCGCTGGGCACGAGGTTTGAGGCACCACCAGCTCGACCGATACCTGACCGACCGACAGGGGGCGAGGGGATGGACACCGAGGAGTACCACGACCACCCGGTGCGTTCGTACGTGCTCACCTCGGGGCGGGCACACCCGTCGCGCAACACTCTGCGTCCGGAGACGCTCGTGCGCGCCGTCGAGAGCCGGCCCGTGCTCTCGACGGCGGGCCGGCTGGAGCGCGAGCTGGTGCAGCTGTGCCGCGGCACGCTGGCGCTCGCCGAGGTGGCGGCGTACCTGCAGCTACCCGTGAGCCTCGTGGCGGTCATGGTCTCGGACCTGGTCGACTCGGGGAACCTGACCATCCGTTCCAACCATCAAGCGCACGTCCTGCCCGGCAAGGACATCCTGGAGAAGATTCTCGATGGACTCCGCAAGCTCTGACCGCACTGTGCCCGGACAGCACCTCGCGCCGACCGTCGCCCGGTCGGTCAAGGTGCTGGTCGTCGGCGCCTTCGGGGTGGGCAAGACGACGCTGATCGGCGCGGTCAGCGAGATCGATCCGCTGCGCACCGAGGAGCGCATCACCACGGCCAGCGTGGGCATCGACCCGGGGCTGCCGAACAAGGAGACGACGACGGTCGCGATGGACTTCGGTCGCATCACCGTGACCGACGACATCGCGCTGTACCTGTTCGGCACCCCGGGCCAGCGCCGCTTCTGGGACCTGTGGGCAGGCCTGGCCGACGGCGCGGTGGGTGCGCTGGTCATGATCGACACCCGCCACCTCGAGGACAGCTTCGAGGTCCTGGACCAGCTGGAGCTGCGCACCAAGATCCCGTTCGCGGTGGTCGTCAACCAGTTCCCGGACTCGCCGAACTACCCGCTGGAGCGCGTCCGCGCGGCGCTGGACCTGCTGCCCGAGACGCCCATCGTCGAGTGCGACGCACGGGACCGGCAGTCCGCCGTGCTGACCCTGATCACCCTCGTCGAGCACGCCATGACCTTCCCGGTCTTCCAGAAGGTCAACGCGTGACGTTGGCCAGCGGACTGCATCTGCGGCTCGAGGACATCTCCGGTCGGATGCAGCTTGCGGACATCACCGCTGCCCCGGACCCGCAGGCGCTCTACGAGCAGCTCCGCGACGAGTGGGGTCCGGTCGCCCCGATGGACCTGGAGCCCGGCATCCCCGCCTGGATCGTCCTGGGGTACGACGAGGCGAGCAACGTGATGCGCAACGAGCTGCTGTTCTCGCGCGACTCGCGCAACTGGCGGTACGTCAGGGAGAGCTCCCTTCCCGCGAGCTCCGGGGTGTCCGCCGCCCTGTCCCCGCGCGAGAACGCCTACTACCTCGACGGGATGCAGCAGCGCAGGCTGCGGGCCCCGCTCGACGACGCCCTGGCCGCCGTCGACCAGAAGCGCCTGGCCCGCACCGTCGCGACGACCTGCGAGGCGATCATCGACCGCCTGATGTCGCGCGAGGAGGCGGACCTCGTGAGCGAGTACGCCGTGGCGGTTCCCGTGCTGGTCATGACCGAGCTGTTCGGCATGAGCCCGTCCGACGGGGACACGATGCACGAGCTCAGCCAGGCGCTGCACGCCGGCGGGGAGAAGGCGCGCGTTGCCGCCGTCGAGCAGGCGGAGCTGGTGGCGGAGCTCGTGGCGACGCGCCGGGCCGCGCCGGGCGAGGACCTGACCACCTCCCTGGTGAACCACCCGAGCCACGCGAACGACGCCGAGGTGATGGCCTCGATCGGGGTGATGTTCAACCTGGGGCACGACGCCGAGATCGCCTGGATCGCCAGCACGCTGCACATGATCCTGACGGACCCGGCCTTCGCGGCCCGCGTGCACCGGGGGCGGCTCGACCTGTACGAGTCGCTGGACGAGGTGTCGCGGCGGAACCCGCCCGCGCCGCACGTCCTGCCCCGGTTCGCCCGGCAGGACTGCGAGCTGGGCGGACGGCGGATCGCGTTCGGCGACGCCGTCGTCCCCGCCATCGCGGCGGCCAACGCCGACCGGGCCGTCCGCTCGGACGACCCGTGGGAGGAGCTGGGCAGCCGGTTCCACCTCACGTGGGGCGCGGGTACGCACGCGTGCCCGGCGCACCGGATCGGCCCGCTCATCGGCCGCATCGCCGTCGACACCCTGCTGCGCCGCATGCACGACATGGAGCTGATCGTGCCGGCAGACTCGGTCAGCATGTCGGTCTCGCCGTGGTCGCGTTACCCGCGCAGCCTGCCGGTCCGGTTCACGTCCCGGCCCGCCGGCGGCGGGTTCCGGTCCGAGCAGTGAGCTGACCCACGGGTGCTGGAGATTCGTTCGCGCGTCGCGGGAGACGAGACGACCTATGCGTCCTATCTCGGCCTGGACCAGGTGCTCACCGCTCAGCATCCGCTGAGCCGGCCGGAGCATCACGACGAGCTGCTGTTCATCATCCAGCACCAGACGACGGAGCTGTGGCTCAAGCTGGTGCTGCACGAGCTCCGTGCCGCGCGCGATCACCTCGACGGCGACGACCTGCCTCGCGCCCTCAAGGCGCTCGCGCGGGTGAAGCACATCCAGCGCACCCTCACCGAGCAGTGGTCCGTGCTGGCGACGCTCACCCCGAGCGAGTACGCGGAGTTCCGCGGGGCCCTGGGATCGTCGTCCGGCTTCCAGTCCTACCAGTACCGGGCCGTGGAGTTCCTGCTCGGCAACAAGAACCCGCGGATGCTGCCGGTCTTCCGTGGCGACCACGAGGCGCACACGCTGCTCGCCGGCCTGCTGCACGAGCCGACCGTGTACGACACCTTCCTGCGCCTCCTCGCACGTCGCGGTCACGCGATCCCGGCGCGGATCCTGGACCGTGACGTCACCCAGCCGTGGGTCGAGCACCCCGAGCTGATCACGGTCTTCAGGACGATCTACGAGGACCCGCACGCCTACTGGGAGCTGTACGAGGCGTGCGAGGACCTGGTGGACCTGGAGGATGCGTTCCAGCTCTGGCGGTTCCGGCACCTGCGCACGGTGCAGCGCACCATCGGCTTCAAGTCCGGCACCGGCGGCTCCAGCGGCGTCGACTTCCTCAGGCGAGCGCTCGACCTGACGTTTTTCCCCGAGCTGATCTCCGTCCGCACGGAGATAGGCACCTGAGTGGCACCGCGAGTGCCGGAAAGTAGGTCTCACATGAGAGTCACAATGCTCGCATTTACCCCTGCTCACGTAGTCTGAGGCCATGTCTGATTCGGTGACCTGGGACGACGCTGCACCTTCGTTGCAGGACGCGCTGGCGCGGGAGGAGCATCGCCTGGCGTCGAGCCGGGACGTCTTCGCGCTGATCAATCCGGACGGCCTGCTGACCTTCAAGGACGGAACGGCCCAGGAGATGCGGGAGGCGGCCGACCCGTTGCACGGGGCTGCCGCCAGGGTCACCATCGTGGACTCTCGTCATGGCGCTGTCGGGATCCGCGGATACCGGCCGGAGGTCGCCGGGCACCTGCCGGAGGAGTACCCGGTCAACCCGGTAGCCCGGCGGGTCCGGGCGGCTCTGGCGGCAGGGGCCGGACAGCCGATCCCGGACGAGGAGCTGCGCGGCAACCTGGCGCTGTGCACGGTGGACGTCGACGGCAAGACCGAGGTGGGGCTGACCGGCTGGCAGCAGCAGCTCATCCGGGTCGCCCACCACGCCGCGCACGCCGCCTCGGGGTGGCTGTCCTCGTTCCGCATCGTGGGCAGGACCGGGGAGGCAGGGGCCAGCACCGTGTACCTGCCGGGGCTCCGCGACCCGATGAGCGCGGACAGTGCACGACTCGCGGCCCATCTGCTGACCCAGGTCGCCGACTCCTCCGACGACGACAGCTCGCCCGCCCTGCGGCGGGGCTGGTAGCCGCCGTGACCGCTATGGCGATCGGGCGGGAGAGCGCGGACTCGGGCGAGGGGCGGACCGCTGCCCTGCTGAGCCGTCTGCGTGAGCAGGAGGAGCGTCCGGCGCTGGTGGGGTACCTGCCGCTCGGGTTCCCCGACCTCGAGCGCAGCATGGAGGCGCTGTTCACGCTGGCCGACAGCGGCGTCGACATCATCGAGCTGGGGATCCCGTACACGGCGCCGGTGATGGACGGGATCGTGATCCAGCAGGCGTCCCAGGTCGCGCTGGAGGCCGGGACCCGCGTGGGGCACCTCTTCGAAGCGGTGCGCCGGCTGCGCGAGCACGCACCGGAGGTCGAGGTGCTGGTGATGACCTACTGGGACCCGGTGGCGACATACGGCGTGGACGCGTTCGCCCGCGACCTGGATGCTGCCGGCGGGGCGGGGCTGATCACCCCGGACCTGGACCCCGGCGAGGCCAGGGAGTGGGTCGCGGCGAGCGACCGGCACGGTCTGGACCGGGTGTTCCTGGTGGCGCCGAGCGCGCGGCGGGGGCAGCTGGCGGCCACGGCCCGGGCGTCGCGGGGGTTCGTGTACGCGGCCTCCACGATGGGCGTCACGGGGACCCGCGCCACGGTCGGTGAGCGGGCCGAGATGCTCGTCAGGGACACCCGGGCCGCGGGCGCGACGCACGTGTGTGTCGGCCTGGGCGTCTCCACCGGCGATCAGGCGGCCGAGGTCGGGCGCTGGGCCGACGGCGTCATCGTCGGCTCGGTCCTGGTGCGTCCGCTGCTGGAGGACGCCCCGTGGGCCCGACGGCTCGAGAACCTGTCGGACATCACCCGCGAGCTGGTCTCCGGTGTGCGGCGCGCGCGCTCGACGGTGTGGGCGGACCCCGTCACAATGCTGGAAGAGTCAGCTCATACCAGCGCGAAAGGACCCGAGATGGCCAGCACCCTGTCGTTGCCCGGCGACGACGAGGAGATCCGCAACAGCTTGGAAGTCGCGATCCGGGCTCGCGAGATCTCTGACCCGGAGGTGGACATGGTCCTCAGGCTCCTGGAAGAGAATCCCGGCCGGTTCAGGTCCTACCAAGAGGTCTACGCCAAGGTCCACGCGGCCACGATCAGCGACTGACGGCGGTCGAACCGCCCGCCTGCGATCCGTGCTGCCTGCGGCGGGCGGTGCCGGGGTTCAGGTGGCGCGCGCCCGGTAGGCGCTGATGAAGGCGTAGGCGCTGGTGCGGTTGACCGGGAACTGGTAGGAGCCGTCGTCGATGACCGGCGTGGTGTAGCTGATGAGGTGTCCTGGCCAGGTCAGCCCCCAGGGGACGACGGACCCGATCACGCCGGAGACGATGTTGGGCTCGGCGGCGACTCGCGGTGCGGAGGGGTAGGCGGCCGCCGCGTCGTCGTCGGCACCAGGGACTATCGCCTGCCGGGCGCGACGCTCCGCGCGGGACTGGTTCACCCGGTAGGCGCGGATGAAGACGCAGGCGCTCTCGGGCGTGACGTGCGAGGTGACCGAGAGCTGGGCGGAGCCCGGGTCGTCGGTGACCGGCGTCGTGAAGGTGATGTGGTGCGCGGGCCGCTTGCGTCCGGGGGCCACGACCGACTCGACGGTGCCGGCCACGAGACCGGGCGCGGGGCCGGCCAGGTAGACCAGTGCGGTGTCCCCGGGCTGGACGTCGTCGAGGACGTCGACGACGTCGATGACGTCGACCGGGGCGTAAGCGCCCGGCGTGTGGCCGGGACCCGCCAGATAGATCAAGGCCGTGTCCCCGGGCTGGAGCTCTTCGACGACGTCAACGACGTCGACGGGCACGTCGGTCATGGGGCCCTCCGATCGGTCTGGGTGTGACATGGCTCGACGCGAGCACCGGAGGTGGGTTGTTCCGGTGTCGCTGAGGGTGCGTGCGGTCTGGGGCGGTGGCCTCGGTGCTGCCGCTGGTGACGGTCTCAGGCGGACGCGGCCACCTGGGCCCTCGCGATCCTCTTCTTGAGCTGGGCCAGCAGGCCTGAGTAGGCGCCCGGGTTCACGGGGAGCAGCCACTGCATCGCCCGGGTGCCCGGCGAGACGTCGATCCCGATGTCGGAGAGCGTCTCGTCGATGTTGTGCAGGGAGAACGGCAGGACGTTCGTGCCGCGGGCGTGCCTGCCGTCGGTGCGTTCCTCCATCCACCGCACTCGTTCGGCGACCAGTGCCTGACGTTCCTTGACGGGCGGGAGGCCGAGCGCGCCGCCGAGGTAGGCCCCGACCCACAGCGCGCCGACCTCGGCCGACAGCGGGCTGAAGAACGAGGAGTTGTAGCCGGCGAAGGTCAGGTTGGGCACGTCATGGGGCAGGATCTGCCGCCACAGCTGGAAGTTGCCCCGGGGGTCGAGGAGCCGCTTGGTGACGACGTCGCCCAGGAAGGGGACGCGCTGGTTGAACCCGGTCCCGCAGACGACGACGTCGGCCTTCACCGACGCGCCGTCGGACAGCTCGGCGAAGGGCTGGTCGTCGGTGATGACGAACCGGTCGATCTGGGTGTCGCGGTGCACCGCGATGGTCCCCGCGGCGACCTGCTCGTAGAACCCGTCGGTGGACAGCGAGACGGTGCTGCGGGCGATGTCGGAGAACTCGCCGCGGGGCACCAGGCCGAGCTTCTTCAGCCCGAGCTGGGACGTCACCACGGAGCCGACCCAGTCGACCAGCCCCTGCCGGACGGCGCTGCCCGGCCCGTGCAGGAAACGCTCCATGAAGCTGCCCTGCGTCTGGTACCGGAACAGGTTCTCGCCCAGCCGCGTCAGCAGGAGGTACTTGAAGTTGAAGGCGCCCGCGATCCTCTTGGGCATCTTCCACAGCAGGTTCCGTGCGACGACCGTGGTGCTGGCGGCGACCTGCCCGATCTCGGCGGCGATGTCGCAGGCGGACTTGCCGTAGCCGACGACCACGACGTGCTTGCCCCGTACCGACTCGACATCGGTGAGCTGGCTGGAGGCCACCAGGCGCCCACCGGACCGGACGAGATCGGGGTAGCCCTCGAAGCGGGGCAGCACCGGGTCGGAGAAGATCCCGTTGGCGATCACGAGGTGGTCGAAGTGCTCGGCGGGGCGCAGCGAGGCTCCGGCGGGGCGGACCGTGACCATCCAGCCGTCATCACCCGGAGTGGGGACGACGTGCACCACCTCGGTGGACAGCCGCAACGAGGGCTCGAGCCCGAAGGCCCGCACGTACCGCTCGAGGTAGGCCTGGACCTGCTCACCCGTGGGCCACTCCGGGTAGTCCTTGGGCATCGGCATGTCCGAGAACGCGTAGGACTTTCGGTTGTTCTGGGTGCGCAGGCCCGTGTAGCGCCGGGTCACGCTCCACACACCGCCGACGTCGGGCGCCTTCTCGAACACGACGACCTCGTGCCCCAGCTCCCCGAGCACCCTGGCATGGGCAATTCCTGCAAATCCTGCTCCGACGACAGCGATCCTCAACGCCTACCCCTTTTTCATCCAGGTGCCAGATGCGACGACTCGGGCAATCCGGTCGAATCGTAACCTCTCGCAGAGTCCAGAGCGAGAGGCGGGGGTGCACGCCCACCACGATCGTCGGTGTCCTGATCGTGGGATCTACGGTGCCTACAGCGCTGTCGGTCCGCCCGCGTGCCGGACATCTGCGCGTGACCGCTCGGATGTCAGTGGTTCAGTCCATGATTGTGTCTGTGAGCGAGACGACAGGCATCCCGGGACAGACCGCGACCACGGGCGACGAGACCGCGGTGGGCGACGAGGCGACGGCGCAGCGCCGGTGGGCCGAGCTGGTCGCCCGGATCGAGGAGGACCGGCGGGCGTACTTCGAGCAGGACGCCCCCGTGTCCTCCGACGCCGAGTACGACGCGCGGATGCGCGAGCTGCAGGCGCTCGAGGCCGCCCACCCCGCGCTGGTGACGCCGGAGTCGCCCACGCAGAGCGTCGGCGGCGCGGCGGCCGCGGGGTTCGCGACGGTGGAGCACATCGAGCGCATGCTGTCGCTCGACAACGCCTTCCGCACCGAGGAGCTCGCGGACTGGGCGGACAAGGTGCAGCGCACCCTCGGCACCGACAGCCCCGGCCTGCTGTGCGAGGTCAAGATCGACGGCCTGGCCATCTCCCTGGTGTACGAGAAGGGCAAGCTGGTGCGCGGCGTGACCCGTGGCGACGGGCGCGCGGGCGAGGACGTGACGGCCAACGTGCGCACCATCGGCTCGATCCCGCAGCAGCTCGACGGCGACCCGGCCGAGCACCCGGACCTGATCGAGGTGCGCGGCGAGATCTTCATGACCACCGCCGACTTCGCGGTGCTCAACGAGAAGCTCGTCGCGGCGGGCATGGACCCGTACGCCAACCCCCGCAACACCGCCGCCGGTTCGCTGCGCCAGAAGGACCCGGTGGTCACCGCGAGCCGCAACCTGCGCATGTACGCCCACGGCGTGGGCACGCTGCAGTGGCAGGCCGGCGAGCACGAGCCGCTGGCGCGGCAGTCCGACGCGTACACGCTGTTCGCGCAGTGGGGCATCGCCGTGTCCCCGCACAACCGGGTGGTGCCGGGCCTGGACGGCGCGCTCGAGATGATCGACTACTTCCGCGAGCACCGGCACGACATCGAGCACGAGCTCGACGGGATAGTCCTCAAGGTCGACGCCCTGGAGCAGCAGCGCCGGCTCGGGTCGACCAGCCGCGCGCCGCGCTGGGCCATCGCCTTCAAGTACCCGCCGGAGGAGGTCAACACCCGGCTGCTCGCCATCCAGATCGGCGTGGGCCGCACCGGCCGGGCCACCCCGTACGCCGTGATGGAGCCCGTCAAGGTAGCGGGCTCCACGGTGCGCCAGGCGACGCTGCACAACCAGGACGTGGTGCGGGCCAAGGGCGTGCGCATCGGCGACGTCGTGGTGCTCCGCAAGGCGGGCGACGTCATCCCCGAGATCCTCGGGCCGGTGGCCGCGCTGTCCGGCGACGGCTACCCGCGCGAGGACTTCGTCATGCCGGCGAACTGCCCCGCATGCGGCACGCCCCTGCGCCCGATGAAGGAGGCCGACGTCGACCTGCGCTGCCCCAACGCGAAGTCCTGCCCGGCGCAGGTGCGCGGGCGGGTCGAGCACATCGGCTCGCGCGGCGGCCTCGACATCGAGGCCCTCGGCGAGGTCACGGCCGCGGCGCTGACCCAGCCCGACGTGCCGGACACCCCGCCCCTGGTCACCGAGGCCGAGCTGTTCTCGCTGACGCTCGACCAGCTTCTCCCCATCGAGGCGGTGGTCCGCGACGCGGAGACAGGCCTCCCCAAGATGGACGACGACGGCGTAGCGCGCCGGCGGGCCCCGTTCCGCCGCAAGCTCTCGTACGGCAAGGCGCAACGCCTCGCCGCCGAGGAAGCCGGCGAGACCCTGCCGGAATGGGCCCCGTCAGCCAACGCGACCAAGCTCCTCGACGAGCTGGAGCGCGCCAAGACGAAGGACCTGTGGCGCATGCTCGTCTCGCTGAACATCCGCCACGTGGGGCCGGTGGCGGCGCGGGCGCTCGCGGGCTGGTTCGGCTCTGTGGACGCCATCGAGGCGGCGTCCGAGGCCGAGCTGGCCGCCGTCGACGGCGTCGGGCCCGTCATCGCCGCGGAGATCAAGGCGTGGCTCGAGGTGGACTGGCACCAGGAGATCCTCGCGGCCTGGCGCGCGGCGGGAGTCCAGCTCGCCACCCCGGGGCATCCGGGCCCGGCGGCGATGGCCGAGGCCGACACCGAGCCCACCGGCCCGCTGGCAGGCCTCACCGTCGTGGTGACCGGCTCGCTGGTCGACTTCACGCGCGACGGCGCCAAGGAGGCCATCATCGCCGCGGGTGGCAAGGCCTCCGGGTCGGTCTCGAAGAAGACCGACTACGTGGTGCTGGGCGAGAACGCCGGGACCAAGGCGGCCAAGGCCGAGGCCCTGGAGATCCCGACCCTGGACGAGGACGGTTTCAAGGCGCTGCTGGAGGGCGGGCCGGAGGCGCTGTGAGCCGGTAGCTCACCGCCGCCCCGGCAGCGCCTACACGTTCGGGGCTGGCCCGCGCCCATCTCGCGGCCTGTGCGCCTGCGGCACGCCTGAGCACAAGTGCGCTTCTACCCAGTGATTCGGTCCGAACCTCTCAAGCGTTTTGGGCCTGATCACTGGGTAGAAGCGCACTTCGGCGTCCTGTCCAGCGATCCAGGCACCGCGCCCACAGGGGCGCCGCGCGATAACGGTGAGCAACTGACAACTTTTGCTTGACGGCCGACAGAAGTCCTCGTAGGTTCTAGCCGCAAGGTCAACGCCGACCGAGGAGAGCTCATGCGACAACGTGGAACCACAACCCGCGCGAGACAAGCAGCCGCAGGCGCGACCGCCGTGGCACTGACAGCGGTGATGCTGGCCGGGACAGTCCCCGCCGCGTCGGCGGCGGACGACCTGCCGCCGCAGGAACCGGGCGTCACCCTGCGGACCTACGACCTGGCGCGCGACCTGAGCGAGCTGTGCACGCTCCGCTCGGGCCAGACGCCGAACGTCGACCGGCTCGCCCCGACCATCGACTACTCGACGGACGCCGACTTCGGGATGAGCGAGCACTTCATCGCGCACGCCCTGGCCAACCTGACCGTCCCGGCGGACGGCAACTACGAGTTCCGGCTCACCAGCGACGACGGCTCGCGCCTGGTGATCGACGACACCGTCGTCATCGATCACGACGGCCTGCACGGCGCCGAGCCGAAGGACGGCACGGTGGCCCTCACCGCCGGAGTCCACGACCTGAAGGTGGAGTACTTCGAGAACGGGGGCGACAACGTGCTGCGGCTCGAGTGGCGCCCGCCGGGCACCGCCGACTTCGTCGTCGTCCCGGCGAGCGTCCTGAGCACCGAGGCCGGCGTCGTGCGGGTGACCGCCCCCGGCACCAAGTACTGCGAGGGCCAGGACGAGTCGGCGGGCGACGGCATGCGCCTCGACTCCGTGTACCCGGGCTACACGCTCACGGACCTGCGCCCCGAGGGCTTCGAGCCCATGGTCGCCGCGCTCGACTGGACCGATGACGACCGCCTCGCCGTGGTCACGTCCGGCTCGGTGAGCCCCGGCGGCTGGGTCGAGGACCCGGAGCCGGGCGAGGTCTTCCTGCTCGACAACGTGACGGGGGAGACCTCGAAGGACCAGGTCACGGTCGAGAAGGTCGCCACCGACCTGTTCAACCCGATGGGCGTGGCCGTGATCGGGGAGTCGATCTACGTCTCCGAGCGCGACGGTCTGACCGAGCTCACCGACCCCGACGGCGACGGCTTCTACGACGACCACCGCACGGTGGCCGAGTGGCCCTTCGGCGGGAACTTCCACGAGTTCGCCTTCGGCCTGCTGCACGACGACGACTACTTCTACGTGAACCTGTCGGTCGCCATCAACAACGGCGGCGCCACCACGGACCCGCAGCCGGCCGGGAACCGCGGCACGGCCATCCGGATCGACCGCGAGACCGGCGAGGTCGAGTACGTGGCAGGCGGCCTGCGCACGCCGAACGGCATGGTCAAGGGCCCCGACGGCGAGCTGTTCGTGATGGACAACCAGGGCGCCTGGCTGCCCAGCTCCAAGCTGGTGCACATCGAGCAGGGCAAGTTCTTCAACCACTTCACCAACCCCGCGGGACCGTACGACGACCAGCCCGTCTCCGCGCCGGCCCTCTGGGTGCCGCAGAACGAGATCGGCAACTCGCCGAGCTCTCCGGTGCAGCTCGAGGAGGGCCCGTACGCGGGCCAGCTCGTGTTCGGCGACGTCACCTACGGCGGCCTGCAGCGCGGCTTCCTCGAGAAGGTCGACGGCGAGTACCAGGGCGCGGTGTTCCGGCACTCGGCCGGCCTGGAGGCCGGCGTCAACCGTACGGTCGTCGGGCCCGACGGCGCCCTGTACGTGGGCGGCATCGGCGAGGGCGGCAACTGGAGCGAGCCGGGCAAGCTGCGCTACGGCCTGCAGAAGCTGACGCCGAACGGCCAGGACGCCTTCGACATGACCGAGATGCGCGTCACCAGCAAGGGTTTCGAGGTCGAGTACACGCAGCCGCTGTCGGAGGAGACGGTGGCGAAGGTCGCCGAGAACCCGAACGCCGCGTTCCGGATGGACCACTGGCGCTACGTGCCCACCCGCACCTACGGCGGGCCGAAGGTCGACGAGCGGCCGCTGTTCGTGGCCGGCGCCAAGGTCTCCCGCGACCGCACCAAGGTCACGCTCACCGTGGACGGGCTCGAGCCCGGCCGGGTGGTGCACCTGCGCAGCCCGCGCCCGTTCGCGGACGCCGAGGGCAGGGAGCTGTGGAACACCGAGGCCTGGTACACGCTCAACGCGATCCCGGACTACACGCCTCCCGCCGAGCGCGGGTACCTCGAGGCGGAGGAGGCCACGCTGCGCGGTTCGGCGAACGTGGCCACCGAGCACAGCGGCTATTCGGGCACCGGCTTCGCCGCCGGGTTCAACGAGGTGGGCGCCTCGGCGACCTTCACGGCGTCGGCCCGCCGCGGGGGCGACCAGCCGGTGAGCCTGCGGTACTCGAACGGGCCCAACCCTTATCTGGGCACGAAGACGGTGTCGGTGCTCGTCAACGGCCAGGAGGTCGAGCCGTGGGCGCTGGAGTCGACCGGTGACTGGAAGACCTGGGCGACCGTGACGCGGGACCTGCCGCTACGCAAGGGCACCAACACCATCACGCTGCGCTACGACGCGGAGGACGACGGCAACGTCAACCTCGACGTCCTCAAGGTTGGTGCCGGCAGCCCGGACATCTGCCGGCCGGAGCGGTACGAGCGGGGCTACCAGGCCCTGTTCGACGGCACCCTGGCGTCCCTCGACGAGTGGCGCCTGGCCGGCGCCGGATCGTTCGGCCGCCAGAGCGACTGCTCGATCCGCAGCACCGGCGGCATGGGTCTGCTCTGGTACACCGGTCAGGAGCTGGGCGAGTACAGCCTCAAGCTGGACTGGAAGCTCCTCAAGGACGACAACGGCGGCATCTTCGTCGGGTTCCCCGACCCGGGCAACGACCCATGGGTCGCCGTCAACCAGGGCTACGAGATCCAGGTCGACGCCAGCGACGAGCCGGACCGCACGACCGGCTCCATCTACACCTTCCAGGGCGCCGACCCGGAGGCCGTGGAGCGGGCGCTGAACCCGGTGGGCTCCTGGAACTCCTACGAGATCCGGGTGGTGGGGCAGACCATCAAGGTGCTGCTCAACGGGGTGCTGGTGAACGACTTCGTCAGCACCGACCCCGCGCGCGACCTCGCCCAGGGGTACATGGGCCTCCAGAACCACGGGGCCGGCGAAACCATCTACTACCGCGACGTCCGGCTCAAGAACCTGAGCTGACCCGCCCGCCGAAGTAGGTTCCGCGAAGTAGAGCGCCTGTCCGGGTCTCCCTGGCAACACCAGGGAGACCCGGAC
>NZ_JBHUUX010000023.1:0-6433 GCF_042670845.1 Promicromonospora sp. NPDC057138
CTTCCCGGCGGTCGGGCAAGCCACGGTGGTCGAGCCTGTCGAGACCCAGGTCTCGACAGGCTCGACCAGCGACGCAACGGTCGAGCCGGCCCCGCTGGTCGAGCCTGACGAGACCCCGGAAGGCTCGACCCGCAACGCGGTGTCGACGCGCTCAACCAGCGAGCCGCCCCCCGACGACCCGGCCTGGCGCGCGCCCGTGCTGCACGTCGAGCTCCCGTCCGAGCAGGTCGCCGAGGCCGCCGCCGAGCACGGCGGGACCCCCAACACCTGGTTCGTCGCGTTCCTCGCCCGGCTCGTGCACGCCTCGGGCCGGTTCCCGGGCGAGCCGGTGCCCGTCGCGCTGCCGGTGGCCACGCGCGGCGAGGACGACCCGCGCGCCAACTCCACCAAGATCGCCCGGGTCACGATCCCGGCCGACGTGCTCGCCGCGCGCGACCTCGGCTGGCTGCGGGTTGCCGCGAAGGAGGCGTACGCCGCCGTCGGACAGGCGGAGCCGGGGGTGGCCCCGGTGCCGCTCGAACTGGTGCAGATGCTGCCCGACACTCTCGTGAGCCGCCTGCCGCAGCCGCCCGTCGCGGCGGCGCTGGCGTCCAACCTGGGCAAGCCGCCCGCCGGCTACACGCAGGCGCCCGGCGGTTCCGTGCGCGCCGTCGCCACGCTGTCGCACTACCAGGGAGCCACCGCCGCCGAGCTGCGCGCGGCCGGCGGTGGGCTGGTCGCCTTCTGCACCACCGTTGGCGCGACGACGACGCTCAGCGTCGCCGCGCTCGATCCCGACCGGGTCGCCGACGCCGAGAGCCTGCGCGGCCTCGTGCTGGCGGAGGCGGACGCCTGGCAGCTCCCGGCAGTCCCGTGGTGACCGTCGTTCCGGCCGGCTCAGGCGCCGGTGCTGGCGGCTCCGACGCTCCCGGGGTTCGTGCTGCCGTCGATCGCGTCGGCCGCCGCGGCGACCGCCCGGTCGGCGGGCACGAGCCGCGCGCCGAGGGCGGCGGCGCGGGCGGCGGTAGCGTCGTCGAGCACCTCGGACAGGGCTCCCGCGAGGACGCCCGGCTGCGTGAGCGTGCTCGCGCGGCGGGCGACGCCGGCCCCCGCACCGCGCAGCAGCTCGCCCCACATGGGCTGGTCGGCGGAGTACCAGCCGACGACGGCGGGCAGCCCCGCCCGCAGCACCGCCCCCGTGGTGCCGGCACCGCCGTGATGGACGGCGGCCCGGCAGCGGGGCAGCACCGCCGCGTGGTCGACCGCGCCGACGACCCGCACCCTCTTCTCGTCGACGCTCGCGTCGGGTCCGCCGGCGGCCGAGAAGTCGTTCCAGCCCGCGCTGACCAGCGCCCGCACCCCGAGCTCGGCGCAGGCGGCGTCGACGGCGGCGAGCAGGGCGGGCGGGTCGGCGACGGGCATCGAGCCGAACCCGACGTAGACGGGCGGGTCGCCGTCGTCCAGCCACGCGTCGAGCCCGGCGTCGAGCCCGCCGTCCGAGCCGGCCTCGCGCAGGCGAGCCCGGGCGGCGTCGTCCAGGGCGAGGAACCCCGTCAGCGGACGGCGCGGCCCCCACTCGTCGGCGAGCCCGGGCACCAGCACGGGGTCGTACGCCTGGACCTCGACCACGCCGGCGTCGCGCAGCCGGGTGGGCAGGTGCACGCGCGTGGCTCCCAGACCGAGCTCGGCACGCTGGCCGTTCTCCGCGCGGCGGGTCAGGCCCCAGCGCACGCGCTCCCCCAGGGCCCAGACCGCCCGCGTGGCGCCGGGCCCGCGCACGCCGCTCACGGGCGACACCACGCGGTTGGCCCGCACCGGGCAGTAGTGCAGGGCGGCCATGCCGAGCCCCCGCCGCTCGGCGACGGCGGCGGCCACCTCCTGCCCGAGCAGGCCGGTCACGACGGTGTCGGCGCCACCGACGTCGTCCAGCAGGGCCAGCAGGCCGGTGCGCAGCTCGTCCCAGCCCGCCGCCGCGACCGCGCGCAGCGCGCGCACCCGGCGCACGGGGTGAGTCGAGCGCATGTCGCGCCGCACCAGGTCGGACCCCAGCAGGGCCGCCGAGTCGATGCCCAGCGGCACGGGGTCCAGCCCCAGCCGCTCGGCCAGCGGCACGAGGTTCGGCGCGACGCCGGTCACCACCTCGTGCCCGCGACGCTGCAGCTCCAGCCCGACCGCGAGGGCCGGCTGGACATCTCCTCGACTGCCCACCAGGGCCAGGACGTGACGCACGCGCGCACTCTACTCACCCGTCGCCCACCCTCGGGTCGCCCGCCCTCGGGTAACGGACCCCCGGGCCACCCGCCCGTACGCCACCCACCCGTTTGCCATACCCCCTGCCCGGCACCGGAGGCACCGTGACCAGCCCAGCGACCACCACCGACCCGACGGCCACCAACCGCCTCACCTACGACGACGACCTCTTCCTGCGCACCCGCCGGGTGCTCGGCGTCGCGGTGGTCAACCAGACCATCTGGCGCCTGCCCGCGCCGCTGGACGCCGCCGCCGTCCGCGCCCTGCACCGCGGCCTCGCGAACGGGCCGCTGCAGCGCGTGGTCCGGCCGGGCCGCCTCCCGGGCGCCCGGGCCCGGTGGTCGGCGTCCGCCGTGTCGCTCGACCCGGTGGTCGAGTCCACCCCCGTGCCCGACGACGCCGTGCTCGGCTGGGCCGACCGGCAGGCCCAGGCGAACCTCGACCCCGAGAACGGCCCCACCTGGGCCCTCGCGGCGGCGCCGACGGCGAGCGGCGGGAGCGTGCTCAGCTACGTGACGTCGCACGTGGTGGCCGACGGCGGGATGCACATCGGCGCGCTCCAGGCCGCCGTCGCCGAGGCCACCCGCGCCGCCGGCGAGGCCGCCGTCCGCCGGCTGCCGAAGGAGGGCGAGCGCATCCGCACCGGCCTCGTGGCCGACCTGCGCGACGCCACCGGGCAGGCGCGCGCGGCGGTCGGCGGGCTGCGGAAGGCCGCCCGGCAGGGCCCGGTGCCGCCGCTGATGGCGCAGCAGTCGGCGGACCGGCCGCGGCCCGAACCGCGCTCCGACGACGCCCAGCCCGCCCACCCGCCGATCGTCGTGGTCGACACCGACGCGTCCACCTGGCACCGCGCGGCCCACGCGGGCGGCGGCACGGCGAACAGCCTGCTCATCGCGGTGTGCACGGAGATCCTGCTCGCCGCCGGGGCGGCGACCGCCGGCATGCCGGTGCGCGTGTCGGTACCGGTCAGCCTGCGCCGCAAGAATGACCTGCGGTCGAACGCGACGTCAGGGGTCTCCATCGCCGTCGACACCACGGTGACCCCGGCGCCTGAGCGGGCCGGCGTCGTGACCGACATCGGGCAGATCCGGGCGAGCGCGGCCGCCGAGTTCCGAGCCCTGACGACCGGCACCCGGGTGGACACCCTGGGCCCCCTGAAGCCGCTCATGCAGATGGTGCCCGACGCCGTCGCGAAGCTCGCCGCCCGCGACGCCACCGCGCCGCTGTGCCTGGCCTCCAACCTGGGCCGGCTGCCCGCGACGTTCGCCGCGCCGCTCGGCACCTCGGCCTCCAGCGTGCTCATGCGCGGGGTCACGCAGGGGCTGACCCGCGGGCGGCTGCGCCAGATGCGCGGCGGCCTGGACTCCTGGTGGTCCGAGCACGACGGCGTGGCGACGCTCGTGGTGCTCGGCCTGGACGTCGACCGGCTCGGCGAGCCCGGTCAGGTCCGCGCAGCAATAGAAACGGTCTACGCCCGCCACGGCCTCCCGGTCCGCTTCTGGTAACCCTGGGTTGTGGGCGTGATCGTTGCGCCTAAAACGGACGCGTCGTCGCAACGATCCCGCTCACAACCTTGTCATGCGGCCATGCGGACCGGGGGGTGGCCCTTCGGCTCAGGCATCGCGCTGGCTGTCGTCGACCGTCGGCGTCGGCTCGTCACCAGCACGCCGGCCGACGCCGCCGCGAACGACAGGACGCCGGACCCGGTGGACCACGCGTCCAGGTCGACGGTCACGGCGAAGGCGATGATGGCCGCGACCGGCACGAGCATCCCGACGAGCACGGACACCCGGGGCAGGCGGAGGGCGCGCGCCGTCCGCGCGACGCACCAGCCGACGACCGCCCAGGTCAGGACCATGAGGACCGCGCCGCCGACCGACGCGAACGCCTCGCCGGCGTTGTGGGCACCCGCCGGGGGCCCGAAGTAGAAGAGCTCAGTGGTCGCGACGAGGACCAGGAACCCCACGATCGCGACCAGTCCGGTCACGAGAGATCGTGTCAACACTGGGGCCTCCGCACTGAGGGACTGCGCCGGACTCTCCTGGCGCGCCCTTTATACCAAGTCGTTACCGCGCGATGTCAGCGCGCCACCGTCAATTCACCCACAGACGACCACACGAATGCAAAATATCGGCAGGCGTGGACCTGATTCCGCGGGCTCGACAATCGTACATTCGACAAATGCCGGGCCGATCGGCCCGCTCGCTGCCCGGCGTCTGCCCGCCGTCTGCCCGGCGTCACAGAGCCTGGATGATCAGCTCCACCTGGTCCTTCGCGTCCCCGAACAGCATTGCCGTGTTCTCGCGGAAGAACAGCGGGTTCTGCACGCCCGCGTAGCCCGTCGCCATCGACCGCTTGAAGACGACCACCTCGCGCGCCCGCCACACCTCGAGCACCGGCATGCCCGCGATCGGTGACACCGGGTCGTCCTGCGCCGCCGGGTTCACCGTGTCGTTGGCGCCGATCACGAGCACGACGTCGGTGCCGGGAAAGTCGTCGTTGATCTCGTCCATGCCGAGCACCTGGTCGTAGGGCACCTTCGCCTCGGCGAGCAGCACGTTCATGTGGCCCGGCAGCCGGCCGGCCACCGGGTGGATGCCGAACCGCACGGCGGTCCCCCGCGCCGTGAGCCGCGCGACCAGGTCGGCCACCGGGTACTGGGCCTTCGCCACGGCCATGCCGTAGCCCGGCACCACGATCACCGAGCGGGCGGCCGTCAGCCGATCCGCCACCTCGAGCGGCGTGGTCTCACGGTAGGTGCCCGGTTCGACCCCGGCGCCAGGGGCGACGACGGCGGCCTCCGTGCCGAACCCGCCCAGGATCACGCTCACGAACGACCGGTTCATCGCCCGGCACATGAGGTAGCTGAGGATCGCACCCGACGACCCGACGAGCGCGCCCGTGATGATCAGCAGGTCGTTGCCCAGCACGAACCCGGCTGCGGCCGCCGCCCACCCGGAGTACGAGTTCAGCATCGAGACGACAACGGGCATGTCGCCCCCGCCGATCGCCGCCACGAGGTGCCAGCCGAGCGCCAGCGCCACCGCCGTCATGAGCAGGAGCGGGACCAGGCCGGCGGCTCCGGCCGCGAGGAACCACCAGAGCAGTCCCCCGCACGCCACGAGCGCGGCCAGGTTGAGCCAGTTGCGGCCCGGCAGCAGCAGCGGAGACGACCTCAGGCGTGCCGACAGCTTCCCGAACGCCACCACGGAGCCGGTGAAGGTCACGGCGCCGATCAGTACGCCGAGGAAGACCTCGACGAGGTGCACGGTCCCGCCCGCCCCCGTCGTGTGCGGCGCGGTCAGGTAGGACCCGAAGCCGACCAGCACCGCCGCCGCGCCCACGAACGAGTGCAGCAGCGCGATGAGCTCGGGCATCTGCGTCATCTCGACGGTCCGCGCGCGCCACGTGCCGACGGCGGCGCCCACGAGGAGCACGAGCAGGATCAGGCCGGCCGTCACGCCAACGGGCCGCTCGGACCGGTCCAGCGCGAGCGCCACGGTCGCCGCGAGCGCGATCCCCATACCGGTCATGCCGAGCAGGACGCCGCGCCGCGCGGTCTCCTGCTTCGACAGCCCGGCCAGCGACAGCACGAACAGCACGGCCGCCACCAGGTACCCGGCCGGGACAACTGACTCGACGCTCACCTGGCGCTCCCCTCGTCGGCGCCGTTACCGGTGGTCGAGCGCGTCCCGGTGGTCGAGCCCGTCGAGACCGGGCCCCGGTGGAACATCCCGAGCATGCGGTGGGTCACGAGGAACCCGCCGAAGATGTTGATGCTCGCCACCGCCGACGCGAGCACGGCCAGCGTGGTCACCACCGGGTCCGAGGACCCGATCTGCAGCATCCCGCCGACCAGGATGATCCCCGAGATCGCGTTGGTCTGGGACATGAGCGGGGTGTGCAGGGCGTGGCTGACGTGCGAGATCACGTAGAACCCGACCACGACGGCGAGCGCCAGCACGGTGAAGTGCGCAGCCTGGTCGGCGGGCGACGCCGCCACGGCGAGCGCCCCGAGCACGGCAGCGAGTCCGATCAGCACGGCCCTCATCGCCGGTGGAGCCTGTCGAGCGCCCGCCCCCGCTGGTCGACCCCCGCCCCCCGCTGGTGGGGGGGTGTGGCTCACCGGGGGGGGGAGGGGCACCCAGTCCCCGCGGGGGGCGCCCCCCCCCCCGCCCCCCCGGCGCGGCCACCCGGGCGGCCA
>NZ_JBHUUX010000023.1:6443-77231 GCF_042670845.1 Promicromonospora sp. NPDC057138
ATCAGGGCGGGTGGAGCTGGGCGCGCGCCCCCCCCGGCTGGCCCCCCCCCCCCCCCGGGGGGGGGTGGTTGGCGACACCGGGGGGTGTCCACCACACGCCCCCCCGGCGAGGCGCCGCCCACCGCAGGCCCGGCCTGCGCCGTCACCGGCGACGACACCGCCACCGGTGGCGGCGGCCAGAGCACCTCGCCGTCCCGGGCCACCGTCATGCCGCGCACGACGACGTCGTCGGGGTCGAGCACGAGGCGACCGTCGCGCTCGGGCGTGCCGAGCTGGACCAGGTTGGCGACCGCCGTGCCGAGCAGCTCGGAGGTGTGCCGCGGCATGCGGTCGGGCAGGTCGGTGTACCCGAGGACCACCACCCCGTTCGCGCTGACCACCCGCGCGCCGGGCACGGTGAGCTCGCAGTTGCCGCCGCCGGGCGCCGCGAGGTCCACGATCACGCTGCCGGGCCGCATGGCCGCAACCATCTCGGCGGTGATCGTGGTGGGCGCCGTCCCGCGCACCAGCGCCGTCGTGATGACGATGTCGGCGGCCGCCGTCTCGACGCCGTACGCGCGCAGCGCCGCCGCCTCCTGGTCCGCGGTGAGCGCCGAGGCGTACCCGTCGGCGCTGACCTGCTGCGCGGCGTCGTCGGCCCGGACCACAGTGGCGCCCATGGACTCGATCTGCTCCGCGACCTCGGGCCGGACGTCGAAGGCGCGCACCTGCGCGCCGAGGCTGCCGGCCGCGCCGATGGCCGCGAGCCCGGCAACGCCCGCGCCGATCACGAAGACGTTCGCGGGCGGGGTGGTACCGGCCGCCGTGACCTGGCCGGAGAACATGCCGCCGAACTCGGCCGCCGCCTCGACGACCGCCCGGTACCCCGCCACGTTAGACAGCGCGCTCAGCACGTCGAGCGACTGCGCCCGGGAGATGCGCGGCACGGCGTCCAGGGCGAGGGCGGTGACGCCGCGGTTGGCGAGCGCGCGCACCAGCTCCGGCCGGGCGGCGGGGGCGATCTGGGCGATCAGCACCGCACCGATCCGTAGCCCGTCCGGGCCTCGCGCGCCCGGCCGCAGCCCCGCCGGGCCGGGCTCGCCGAGCGAGTCGGGCGCCCGGGTGACGGCCACGACGTCGGCGGCCCAGGCCACGGCGTCGGGCACGACGACAGCGCCCGCCGCCGCGTACGCCGCGTCGGGGAAGCCCGCCCCCGCGCCGGCCCCTGTCGCGACGGCGACGTCGTAGCCGAGGCCGACCAGCCGGGCGGTGGTCGTCGGGGTGGCGGGCACGAGCGGCCCGCCGTCGTCCGGTATGCCGATGCGCATGTGACCCTCCTCGCTCACGTGCGCAACCTACCCCGTGCCACCCACGCTCCGGGCACTACCCGGCCGCTGCGCCGAGCCCTGTGCCGAGCTTTGTGCGGCGTCCTATGCCGAGTCGACAGACGGCGGGAACGTGACCGGGAGGCTCACCGGCTGGCGGATCCACAGCGACTGGTCCCAGGTGACGTCGGACGCCGGGATCCTGAGCACGACGTCGAGCCGGCGCAGGATCACCTCGACCGCGATCCGCGCGATCACGCGCGCCGTGCGCGGTGCCGGGCACGCGTGCGGGCCGGTGCCGAACGACACGTGGGCCCGGCTGCCGACGTGGTCCCAGGGGTCGCCGGTGTCCATGCGCGGGTCGGTGTTCGCAGCGTGGACCGCCAGGACGAGCGGGTCCCCGGCGGCGATGAGCTTGCCGTCCAGCATGATGTCCTGGCGCGCGAACCGCGGCAGGGTGTTGATCGTCGGGGTGGAGCGCCACAGCACCTCGTCCATGGCGTTGTCCAGGTCGAGGCGGCCGCCGTGCAGCCGCCCCGAGAACCGCGAGTCCGTGAGCGTGAGCAGCAGGGTCTGCGCCACCCACGCCGTCAGCGTCAGGTTCCCCGAGTAGGCGACGACCAGCAGGGTGTGGACCACCTCGGTGTCGTCACGCATGTTCGGGTGCGCAACCAGCGAGCTCGCGAGGTCCCGCTGCGGGCGCTCCCGGCGGAGGGCCACGAGGTCGCCGAGCATCCGGTCGACCTCGGCCACCGCGGGAGCGGCGTCGGTCCCGCCGCCCGCCACCCGGCGGGTCAGGTCGAACAGGCGCTGCCCGTCCTCGGGGTCGAACCCGATCATGTCGGCGACCACGAGGAACGGGATCACCGACGCGTACTCCAGCATCAGGTCCGCCCTGCCGCGGTCCTCGAAGCGGTCGATGAGGAGGTTGCAGAACGAGCGGACCTTGGCCGCCGTCATGCTCTCGGAGAGCTGTTCGAAGGCGTCGTCGAGGGGCTCGCGCAGGCGCTGCCGCAGGGCACCGTCGGTGTGGTTCGCGGCGTAGCGCTGGTGCGACGTGAAGACCGGCCGCAGACCCGACGTCGCGGGCAGGCCGCCGCGCTCGTGCCCGTTCCACGTCCGGGGGTTGGTCGCGAAGACGTGCTCGTTGCGCATGACGTCGTAGACCAGCCGCTGTCCCATGACGAGCCAGGCGGGCACCCCGGGCTCCAGCTCGACGGGGGCGACCTCGCCCCACTCGCTCTCGAGCTCGTCGTAGAACACGCGCGGGTCCGGCATCGCCGACGCCTGCACCAGCGGCCTCAGGTTCGTGACGCTGTCGAGCCGCACAGGCCTGGTGCCCGGCCAGGGACGGTCCTGCGTGCTGCGCATGTCGTCGAGCAACGTGTCAGGCCCTCTCGGGGTGGTGTCCCGGGCCGGGCGACGGGCCGAGAGCCCGGTGGATGCTTGCCCGGTATCACCCAGTTCAGGTAAATTCATACATCCGCCGTATCTGTGCAGTCATCTTCGATCGCCCAGGGTGAACTTACCCGTGTTGCCACCCTGTATCGTGACCTCTTCGCAACCCGTGGCTACGATGTCCGCGAGGGCACACACACTGTTGCACCCTCGAACCACCCTGTCGAGACCCATTCGCGCAGTACCACGGTCGAAATAACTGTCGGCACCACCGACGAGCAAGGGGGGCACGTGACTTTGTACGCCGAGCGGGAACGCCCGGACGACCTCGTGCAGAGCGTCACGCGCGCCCTCCGCGTTCTCGAGGTCGTCACACGCTCCCCGGGTCTTCCCGTCAAGGCCATCGCCCGCCGCAGCGGCCTCAATCTCTCCACCACCTACCACCTGGTGCGCACGCTCGCCTACGAGGGCTACGTGACGCGGCTCAAGAACGGCACGTACGACGTCGGCGAGCAGGTGAGCATCCGGTTCTACGAGCAGCTCGGCTCGCTCGGCCGCGGCGCCGGCACGCGCGAGGTGCTGAGCCACCTCGCCCAGAGCACCGGCTACAGCGCCTACCTGGGCCGCATCAGCGCCGGCCGCGTGGTCGTCGTCGACTACGCGGAGGCCCCCGGCTCGCCGTACCTCGAGGACCTGGAGCGCGGGCTGGACGTGTCCGCCCACGCCACTGCGCTCGGCAAGGCCCTGCTGCTCGGCGTCTCCCGTCGGGAGCGGCACGAGCTCGTGATCGACGCCGGGATGCGCAAGTTCACCGCGCGCACCACCCCGGACCTGGCGGTGCTCGACGCGCAGCTCGCCCGCCTGCGGCCCGACTCCGTGGTCGAGGAGCACGGCGAGTTCCGCGACGACATCACCTGTGCCGCGTACCTCGTCCCCCGCAAGGACGGCGAGGTCACCTGGGCGGTCGGGCTCAGCATCCCGGGCGAGGTCGTGCCGCAGCAGGCCCGCCGCGAGCTGAGCCTCGTAGCGGGAGACCTCACGACGATCTGACCGGGCGGGTCAACCGGGCGGCCGGCCCGCGGGCACGTGCGCGCCCTCGCAGAGCGTCGGCGCCTCACGGCGCGCCTCGATCGTCACGAACAACGGTCCGACCCGCTCGCCGTCCGCATACGCGACCAGACCTGCCAGGGCCTCCAGGGGGATCTCGGACCTGCGTAGTGTCGTGACGTCCGGCCGCTCGAGGCAAACAGGCGCGCAGCCGGTCCTGCGCGATGTCAGGGGCGGGCGATAGTCTCTTCGCATGACAGTCGACCCGCACGGCCATGACGCACATGGTGAGGATTCAGACCGGAAGCGATTCGGTCTGCGCGCCTACGTGACGCGCCAGTTTGCGGGATTCGACGATCGCCCGACGATGGACGCCCTAGCGAAGCAAGCAGATGCTCGCCGGGCACATGGAGCAGCGCTCGACGGTACAGCGCTCGTCGATGTTCTGCGTGAAGCGAGGGACGAGGACGAGGCTGGACAGTGGCGCACTCGGACGGTCTGATCGTCGTACACAACGCCGTGATCGAACTCTTCCCGACGTCCGGCGCACGCAGCCAGCATTAGTTCGGACGTCACGCCGGGACGCAGAGCGTCAGCGACTCTCGGTGCGCCTCGACGGTCACCGGCAGCGGCCCCACGAGCTCGCCGTCGGCGTACGCCACCAGCCCCGCCGGTGCCTCCAGCCGGACGGCGGACGCCCGCAGCGTCGTGACCTCCGGCCGCTCGACATGCGTACCTGCCTTGATCAGCGGGTCGAACGCGAGGATCTTGAACCGGCCGACGGCCTGCACCAGGGTGACGTCGAGCAGCCCGTCCGCGGGGTCGGCGCCCGGGCAGATCGGCACGCCGCCGCCGTAGTACCTGGTGAGCCCGATCGCGAGCATGTACCCGTCCTGCTCCAGCGCCGGCGCGCCCGTCGGGAGCAGCCGGTACCCGAACTTCCGCAGCCGCAGCCACTCCAGGTAGACGGCCACCTGGTACCGCGCAGGGCCGGTGGGCCACGTCATGCGGTTGGTGCGCTCGTTGGTCAGGGAGTCCAGGCCCGCGCACAGCACCGTGACGAAGTGGCGCACCGTGCCGTCGTCGGCGGTGATGGTGCCCGTGTCGACGCGGCGGCGGGCGCCGTCGAGCGCGACGTCGGCGGCGGCAGCGGCGTCGTCCAGGGGGATGCCGTGCTCGCGCGCGAGGTCGTTGCCCGTGCCGCCGGGGATCACCGCCAAGGGGACGCCGGACTCCAGCACGGGCGCCAGCACCGACGAGACCGTGCCGTCGCCGCCCACCACGACGAGCACGTCGGGGCCCTCGTCGACCGCCCGCCGGGCGAGCGCTACCGTCTCGGCCTCGCTGCTCCCCTGATAGACCCGGACGTCGGCGCCCCGGGCCCGCAGCCGGTCGATCGCGACCTGCCCGCTGTCGGCGCCGGTACCGCGCCCCGAGACGGGGTTCACGAGCACCGCGATGTGCCCGCCCCCACCTGACTGCTCCGTCATGCCCGAAACCTACCCGACCACCGTGACTTGGCTGTGAACGCGATCGTTTCGCCTAAAACGGGCTGGTAGTGACAACGATCGCGCCCACAGCCAGGTCAGGGGCGGGGGATCAGGGCGGTCGGGTTCATGATTCCGGCCGGGTCCAGCTCGGCCTGGACCGCCCGGAGCATGCGGATGCCGGCCGAGCCGATCTCGTGCTCCAGCCAGGGCGCGTGGTCCGTGCCGACCCCGTGGTGGTGGCTGATGGTGCCGCCCGCCGCCATGATCGTGTCGTTCACCTGGGACTTCACGCGCCCCCACGGCTCGAGTGGCTCAGGTCCGAGCCCGGCGATCACCGTGAAGTACAGCGACGCGCCCGTCGGGTACACGTGCGAGATGTGGCACAGGATCCGGTTCTTCGCCCGCTCCTCGGCGAATCCGCGCGCCAGCGCCGTGGTGACCGCCGCCTTCAGCGCGTGCAGGTTCGACCAGGTGGTGGCCGTCTCCAGCGTCTCGCAAAAGACGCCGTGGGCGAGCAGCGCGTCGCGCAGGTACGGCGCCTTGAACCGGCCGTGGTCCCAGGCGGCGGCCAGCTTGGCGTCGGCCTGCTCGCCGCCCGCCTCCCGCAGCACCCGGGTCGTCGCCTCGCGGCGCGCCGGCGTCAGGTCGGCGGGTCCCTCGTGCAGCACGACGGCGGAGCAGCCCCTGGTCAGCGCCCGGCCGATGCTGCCGACCTGGGCCAGGGAGACGGCGGTCTCCTCCTCGTCGGACAGGCGGATCACCGTGGGCCCCGTGCCGAGCTGCGCCACGCGGCGCAGCGCGTCCGCGCCCGCGGCGAAGCTGCGAAAGGTCCACGCGTCGAACAGCCGCGCCTCCGGGGCGGGATGCACGCGCAGGCGCAGCCGGGTGGTCACGCCGAACGTGCCCTCCGAGCCGAGGAACCACCGCACCAGGTCGGGGCCCGCCGCCGAGCCGGGCGCCCGGCCCAGGTCGAGCGCGCCCGTCGGCGTCACGGCCCGCAGGCCGGTGACCATGGCGTCGAACCGCCCGTACCCGGCGGAGCTCTGGCCGGACGAGCGCATGGCGGCGAACCCGCCGAGCGTCGCGAACTCGAAGCTCTGGGGAAAGTGCCCCAGCTCGAAGCCCCGCTCCGCCAGGAGCGTCTCGGCGGCGGGCGCCGTCGTGCCCGCCAGGAAGGTCGCCTCCTGGTCGACGTCGTCGAACGCGACCAGCCCGGTCAGCCGACGCAGGTCCAGGCTGACCACGCCCCGGTGCGGCCCGGCGTCGGGCGCCAGGCCGCCGGTCACGGCGGTGCCACCGCCGAACGGCACTACCGCGAGGCCGCGCTCGCCCGCGACGGCGAGCACCGCCGCCACCTCGCCCTCCGTCCCTGGCAGCACGACGGCGCCCGGCGCCACCTGCTCGGCCTCCCGGCGGCGCAGCAGGTCCGGCGTGGACTTCCCGCCGGCGTGCAGCAGGCGCACGTCGTGGCCGGCATCGACGTGTGCCTCGCCGACCGCCTCGGCCAGCGCGTCCAGGTCGGCGTCGGCCAGGGGCGGGGTGCTGATCCTGACGTCGGCGAGGCGCGGGATGCGGGGCGCCTTCGGCACGCGGCCGAGCACGGCCGTGAGCAGCAGCTTCACGCCGCCCGGGAGCCCGTGCGCCCTGGCCGGGTCGCCCCAGCCGTCCCAGCGCATGTCGATGCGCTCGTTCTCCGGCAGCGTGCTCACGGATCCTCCTGTCGGGTCGCGGTCGGATCGTGCGGTGACGCGCGTTACAGTTTGACACATCATGACAATCCGTAACGCACCCGCCGAGGACCAGAGCCCGCCGTCGGGCGGCCAGGACGGCGCCGACCACGTCGAGCGCCGCCTGCTCGACGCCGCCTCCGAGATCGTCGCCACCCGCGGCACCCGCGGCCTCTCGGTCACGGAGCTCGCCCGGGCCGCCGGCGTCTCCCGCCCCACGGTGTACCGCCGCTGGGAGTCCGCCGACGACGTCCTGCGGGCCCTCATCGCGCACCGCATGCAGCAGGTGATCACCGCCGTCGGCCCGCGGGCCGCCGACCGCGCCGCCATCGTCGACAAGGTGGTCCGGTTCGGCGAGCTGTTTGACGCCGACCCCGTGTTCGGGCGCCTCCTGGACACCGAGCCCGAGGTCTTCACGCGCTACGCGTTCCAGCGGATCGGGCGGTCGCAGCGGGTCATTCTCGAGTGGCTCGCCGCCAACATCCTGGCCGCCCAGCGGGGCGGCACGGTCCGGGCCGGGTCCGCCACGGACCTGGCGGTCATGGTCCTGCTCATCTCCCAGTCCGCCGTGCTCTCCCACAAGACCGTCACGACGGTGATCGAGGCCGACGCCCTGCATACCGAGCTGACGCACGCCCTCGACGGCTACCTCCGCCCCTGACCCGGACCGCCCGCCCCGCGGCGTCCGCCGACGGACGCCCCCGCCGGGGCGTCCCCCACCGGAAGCAGGACCGATGCAGCGCACCGCCCTCACCGCCCGACGCCGCGCCCGCGAGCTCGACGAGCTCGCTTCCGAGTCCTTCGACCTGCTCGTGGTCGGCGGCGGCGTGACCGGCACGGGCGTCGCGCTCGACGCCGCCGCGCGCGGCCTGTCCGTGGCCCTGGTCGAGGCGCGCGACCTCGCGTGGGGCACGTCCCGGTGGAGCTCCAAGCTGGTGCACGGCGGCCTGCGGTACCTGGCCACGGGCGACGTCGGCGTGGCCCGCGAGAGCGCACGAGAGCGGCACGTCCTGATGACCCGCACCGCGCCGCACCTGGTCCGGGCGCTGCCGCAGGTGCTGCCGCTCACCCCGGGCGTGGGGCACCGGCAGGGCATCACAACGGGCATCGGGCTCGGCCTCGGGGACCTGCTGCGGCGCGACGCCGGGACGCCGTCCCTGGTGCTGCCCGCGCCGCGCCTCGCCCGGCGGGGCGAGGCCGCGCGGCTCGTGCCGGCGCTGGCCCGCGAGCACGTGCACGGCGCGTGGATCGCGCACGACGGCCAGCTCGTGGACGACGCCCGGCTCGTCGTCGCGCTGGCCCGCACCGCGGCGGGACGCGGGGCGAAGATCCTGACCCGCGTCCGGGCCACCGACCTGCGCGCGGACGGCGCGACGCTCCAGGACGCGCTGACCGGCGCGAGCCTGACCGTGCAGGCCCGCGTGGTCGTGAACGCCACGGGCGTGTGGGCCGGGACGGTGGACCCGTCGGTGCGGCTGCGGCCCAGCCGCGGCACGCACGTGGTGGTGCCCGCCGCGCGGCTGGGCAACCCGACGGGCGCCCTCATGGTGCCCGTGCCGGGCTCCGGCTCGCGGTACGTGTTCGCGCTGCCGGCGCAGCTCGGGCGCGTGGTCATCGGCCTGACCGACGAGGAGGCGCCCGGCGCCGTCCCCGACGTGCCCGTGCCCACGCGGCCCGAGATCGAGTTCCTGCTGGCGACCGTCTCCGGCATGCTGGACCGCCCCCTGCTGCCCGACGACGTCGTGGGCGCCTTCGCGGGGCTGCGCCCCCTCGTGGACTCGGCCGGGTCGGGCGACGAGGCGTCCGCCGACGTCTCGCGCAAGCACCTGGTGGCGGTGTCGCCGTCGACCGGCGCGGTGAACGTGCTGGGCGGCAAGCTGACCACGTACCGGGCCATGGCCGAGGACGCGGTGGACCTGGCCGTCGAGCACGCCGGGCTCACCGCCGGCCCGTGCTGGACGACCGACCTGCCGCTGGTCGGGGCACCTCCGCTGGGCGCCTCCCCGCTGGTCGAGCCCGTCGAGACCCCGTCGGCCGCCAGGGTCTCGACAGGCTCGACCGGCGAGGGCGGGAGCCCGCTCGTCGCCCGGTACGGCACCGAAGCCGCTCAGGTGCTGGCCGCTGCGACGCTGCCGGGCTCCGCGGCCGCCGTCGGGCAGGGCATCGCGGACGCCGGGCACCTGGACATCACGCGCGCGGAGATCGAGTGGGCCGTGACGCACGAGGGCGCGCTGGACGCGGACGACGTGCTGGACCGCCGCACCCGCATCGGCCTGGTGCCCGCCGACCGCGCGGCGGTCCACGACGTCGTGCAGGAACTGGTCGCGGAAGCCCTCGCCCGCCTCTGATCCGCAAGGCTCTGAACGGCCGGGCCGCCCGGTGTTCGGGACGTGCGGGTCCTGGTGCACCGTCGATCCGATGCCGTGCCCGCCGAGCTCGGTGTTGATCGGGTACCGCGAAGGCGTCGCCTGGGAGGCGAAAAACGTCCCACATGTTGGCCGACTTTCCCGATCGAACTCGTCTGCTTTACTTTGCTCTCACTGCAGGGGGAAGTTGCCCGCGACTCGGCGGGGTGAAGAGAGGCATCACCATGAAGAAGCTCAAGCCGACGGCTTATCTCGCTGCGGGTACCGCTGCGCTCCTGATGCTCACCACCGCCTGCACCAGCGCATCCGGCGGCACGGGCGGCGGCGGCGAGGTCATCAACATCGTCGGGTTCGCCGTCCCCGAGGCGGCCAACCAGGCCATCGCCGCCAAGTTCCAGGAGACCGAGGCCGGGAAGGGCGTCACGTTCTCCGGCTCGTACGGCGCCTCGGGCGACCAGAGCCGCAAGGTCGAGGCCGGAGCCGACGCCGACTACGTGCACTTCTCGCTCGAGCCGGACATCACCCGTCTGGTGGACGCGGGCCTCGTCGCGGACGACTGGAACGCGGGCCCGACCAAGGGCATCGTCTCGGACTCCGTCGTCGTGCTGGTGGTCCCCGAGGGCAACCCCAAGGGCATCAAGGGCTGGGACGACCTGGCCCGCGACGACGTCAAGGTGATCACCGCCGACCCTGCCAGCTCCGGCTCCGCCAAGTGGAACGTCCTGGCGGCCTACAGCCAGGCGATCGCCGAGGGCAAGTCGGAGGACGAGGCGCTCGACTACCTGACCAAGCTCTTCGGGAACGTCTCGCAGTGGGCCGGCAGCGGCCGCGAGGCGACCGAGGCGTTCGACAAGGGCGTGGGCGACGTGCTGATCACCTACGAGAACGAGGCGATCCTGGCGCGCCAGAGCGGCAAGGCGTATGACTACATCGTGCCGGACGACACGTTCCTGATCGAGAACCCGGGCGCCGTCCTCAAGGACGCCACCCCGGCCGCCAAGCCGTGGCTGGACTTCGTCCTGAGCAAGGAGGGCCAGACGGAGTTCGTGAAGAAGGGCTTCCGGCCCGTCATCGACGGTCTGGACGACGTCGAGGTCGAGGGCGCGAACGACCCGGCCGACCCGTTCCCCACCCCGACCAACCTCGGCACCGTCGAGGACCTCGGCGGCTGGTCCGAGATCAACGCCAAGTGGTTCGACGACGGCGCCCTGTTCTCCCAGCTCTACGACGAGGCCACCCAGAAGTGACCGTGGCCGCCCCGACCGTGACGGGACCGGCGCGCACGCGCCGGTCCCGTCCGGCCAGCACCCTCACCGCGGCATCGGGCCTGGGGCTCGGTGTCGCGGTGCTCTGGCTCAGCATCCTCGTGCTGATCCCGCTGATCGCCGTCGTCGTCGCCGCCCTGGAGGGCGGTGTCGGTACGTTCTGGGCGGCCCTCACCGATCCGCAGACGTTCGCCGCGCTCCGGCTAACCGTCCTCGAGGCGTTCGGGGTCACGGCGCTCAACGTCGTCATCGGCACGCTCATCGCCTGGGTGCTCGTCCGCGACGAGTTCCCCGGCAAACGGGTCCTGGACGTCGTGATCGACATCCCGTTCGCCCTGCCGACGATCGTGGCCGGCCTGGTGCTGCTCAGCCTGTACGGACCCAACAGCCCGGTCGGGATCAACCTCGTCAACACCCGGCAGGGAATCTTCCTCGCGCTGGCCTTCGTGACGCTGCCCTTCGTGGTCCGCACGGTGCAGCCCGTGCTGCTCGAGCTCGACGTCGACGCGGAGGAGGCCGCCGCGTCCCTGGGCGCCGGGCGGCTGACGACCTTCCGCCGGATCATCCTGCCCAGCCTCCTGCCCGCGATCACCGCCGGCGCCTCGCTGGCGTTCGCCCGCGCGATCAGCGAGTTCGGCTCCCTCGTGCTGATCTCCGGCAACACGCCGTACGAGACCGAGGTCGCCTCGCTCAAGATCCTCAAGTTCATCGAGGGTGACAACCAGGCGCAGGCGGCTGCCGTGGCGACCCTGCTCCTGCTGGTGGCCGTCGTCGTCATCGTCGCGCTCGACCTGATCTCCCGGAGGGTGGCCCGCCGTGGCTGACCAGAACCGCACCCGGACCCAGCGCGGGCCGGTCACCCGCGTGCTGCGCTTCGTCGTGATCGCCTACGTGTTCGTGCTCGTGGTCTGGCCGGTCTCCGTGGTCGTCCAGCGCACGTTCGCGCCGGTGAACGGCCAGGAGGGCGGCTTCGGCGCCTTCGTCGCCCGGCTCTCGGACCCTGCCGTGGTGTACGCGTTCAGCCTCACCGCGACCATCACCTTCTGGGCGGTCCTGATCAACACGGTGTTCGGCGTCGGGGTCTCCCTGCTGCTGGTGCGCTACCGGTTCCCCGGCCGGCGCGTCCTGTCCGTGCTGGTCGACCTGCCGATGTCGGTCTCGCCGGTCGTGGTCGGCCTTGCGCTCGTCCTGGCCTACAGCACCGGGTCGGGCTGGTTCGGCGAGGCCCTGGCCTCGGTCGGCATCCCGATCATCTTCTCCACGCCGGGCCTCATCATGGCGACGGCGTTCATCAGCCTGCCCTTCGTGATCCGCGAGGTGGTGCCGGTGCTCGAGGAGATCGGAACGGAGGCCGAGCAGGCCGCTCTCAGCCTCGGCGCCTCGGCGTGGCAGACCTTCTGGCGCATCACCGTGCCGAGCATCAGGTCGGCCGTGCTCTACGGCGTCGTCCTGAGCATTGCCCGCTCGCTGGGCGAGTTCGGCGCAGTCAAGGTCGTCAGCCAGGGCGCGGCCTTCAACGGCGAGACGGCGACCCTTCTCATCCAGAACCGCTACGGGAACTTCGACGAGTCGACGGCGTACGCCGCGGCCTTCGTGCTCGTGGTGGCCGCCGTCCTCGCGATCGTCGTCGTGAACCTGATCCGCAAGCCAGAAGGAACGAAATGAGCATCGAGATCCGCGGCGTCGCCAAGCACTACGGCGACTTCACCGCGCTCGAAGACATCGACCTGAGCATCCCCACCGGTCAGCTGACCGCGCTGCTCGGCCCCAGCGGCGGCGGGAAGTCCACGCTGCTGCGCATCGTCGCGGGGCTGGAGTCCGCCGACTCCGGCACCGTCGAGATCGAGGGCACCGAGGCGACGCACCTGCCCGCGCAGAAGCGCAACGTCGGCTTCGTCTTCCAGCACTACGCGGTCTTCAAGCACCTCACGGTGGCGCGCAACGTCGCCTTCGGCCTGGAGATCCGCAACCGGCCCAAGGCGGAGATCAAGGAGCGGGTCGCCGAGCTCCTCGAGCTGGTGCACCTGTCGCAGTTCGCCGACCGGCTGCCCGCGCAGCTGTCCGGCGGCCAGCGCCAGCGCATGGCGCTCGCCCGTGCCCTGGCCGTGGAGCCGAAGGTGCTGCTGCTCGACGAGCCGTTCGGCGCCCTGGACGCCAAGGTCCGCAAGGAGCTGCGCGACTGGCTGCGCCGGCTGCACGACGACGTGCACGTCACCACGGTCTTCGTCACCCACGACCAGGAGGAGGCCCTCGAGGTCGCCGACAAGATCGTGGTGATCAACCAGGGCCGGATCGAGCAGATCGGCACCCCCGACGAGCTGTACGACGAGCCCGCCAACGACTTCGTCGCCGGGTTCCTCGGGCCGGTCACCGAGCTCGACGGGCAGCTCGTCCGCCCGCACGACATCGACGTGCACCGGGAGGCCGTACCCGGCGCCGTCGTCGGCAGCGTCGCCCGGGTCCTACGGGTCGGGTTCGAGGTCCGGCTGACCGTCCTGCCCGACGGCGGCGCGCCCGCCGCGCGTCCGGTCCAGGTCACCCTGACCCGCGGGCACGCCCGGGACCTCGTCGCCGGGACCAAGGTCTGGCTGACGCCGGCCGACCGTTCGTAGCGGGGCGCGCAGCACCGACAGCGCGACCATGCAGGCGATGAACCCGAGCAGCCAGCCGCCGGGGATGTCGCTCAGCCAGTGGTAGTCGAGCCACGACATGAGCGCGCCCGCGATGATCACGATCGTCGCGATGACCGGGATCATCGTGCGCAGCCGGGCGACGCTCGGATGGAGCCCGTTCTGGGTGAACAGCAGGCAGAGGATGAAGAAGCCGGTGAAGAACGTGTTCGCCGCGTGCCCCGAGGGGAACGCCTGGCCGCCGGCGTGCAGCACGTCCATGTTGTGATGCGGGCCGGTGCGCCCGAGGCCGAACTTGGTGGCGTAGCCGATCGCCGCGATGGTCGCGAGGCCCGCCACCACGGCCAGCACCGGCCGCCGCGTGCCGAGGTTCCACAGCGAGCCGGGGCCGCCCTGTCGTCGCGCCACGTAGAGGGCGGTGCCGCCCACCATCGGGATGGTGAACATGCGCTCGCCGGTGATGCTGGCGACGATGTCGAGGAAGGTCTTCTCCCACCCCACGGGGTGGTGGGAGTCCACGTAGTAGTGGAACTGCCAGTCCCAGGCGATGAACGGGCCGCGGACGACGACCTGCCAGATGCAGAGCGCGAACACCAGGGCAGCGATGACCGCCGCGATCACGGAGCTGCGCCACGTGGGACGGGTCGACGGGTCGAGCAGGGCCTCGGCTGACTGTGACTCCACGCGCGTTGCACACCTGCCCTCTGATTGCGCCATCGAGCCGATCCTACGGGTTTCAGGGTGAATGTTCGGTACCATAAATGTGTCCAGCAGGGGCTGTGCGTAACGATCTTGGTACGCCCCGCTACGCCGGCGGTCGGGGCGGGGCCGTGCTCTGCCGGACTTTGAGCTCGACCGGGACCACCTCGTGGAGGTCGTCCTCGTCGTCCTCGTCGCCCTCCGCCTCGTCAGCGCTGGTCTCGGCCAGGCTCACCTCGGCGGCGTTCACGCCGCCCCCGGCCCGGACCTGCTCCAGCAGCCGGGCCACGAGCCGCCGGCCGATCTCGTCGAAGTCCTGCACCACCGTCGTCAGCGGCGGCCAGAGGTACCCGGCCAGCAGGATGTCGTCGAACCCGACCACCGAGACGTCGCCCGGCACGGCGCGCCCGGCCTCGTGCAGGGCCCGGAGCACCCCGGCCGCCATCTCGTCGTTGGCGCAGAACACCGCGGTGACGTCCGGGTCGGCGGCGAGCCGGCGTCCGGCGTCGTATCCCGAGGCCGCCGACCAGTCCCCCACCACGATCTCGGGGACGGGGCTGCCCGCCGCGCCGAGCGTGGCCCGCCAGGCCTCGGCCCGCAGCTGCGCGGGCGCCGAGTCGGCCGGCCCTGCGACGTGGTGCACCGTGCTGTGCCCCAGGTCCAGGAGGTGCTGCGTGGCGCGGCGGGCGCCGTCGGCCTGGTCCGCGCCGACGGCGGGGTGGTGGCCCACGAACCGCGAGTCGGAGACCACCACGGGCAGCCGCGGCGGCAGCGCCAGGGTGGCCGGCGTCGCCGTCTCGGCCCGGATGATCACCAGGCCGTCGATCGCCTGGTGCGACAGGCGGTTCGCCGCGGCCGAGACGACGTCGGACGTCGGGTTCTCGACGTCGATCAGTGTCACCGTGTAGCCCTCGGCGCGTGCCGCCTCGACCACCGCCTCGACCGTCCGGGACTCGCCGGTCCGGGCCAGCCGGTGCGCGATCACCCCGATCGTCCGGAAGCTGCCGTACCGCAGCGCGCGCGCCGCGGTGTTGGGCGCGTAACCCAGCTCCGCCATCGCCGCGAGCACCTTGTCGCGGGTCTTCGGACGCACGTTGTCCAGACCCATCGACACCCGCGAAACCGTCTGGGTCGACACCCCGGCTAGCGCCGCGACGTCCACCAGGGACGGACCTCTGCCCTCCACGCCATCCACCTCCTCGTGATGCGCCTCGCACCGGTGCGCGCTTGACACTCCGGGTGACTCACCAGCACCCTAGTCCGAGTCACCATGTTTACGTCAACACGACGACATGCTGACCCCACCCGTGAAGGAGCAACTTCCCTTGACCACGCTCGCATCGCCGCCGGCAGTGCACAGGACCATACGACGGATGCGACACAGCTCCCGCTGGACCGGATGGGGCTTCGTCGGCCCCTTCATGATCGTGTTCGCGCTGGTCTTCCTCGCGCCGATCGTGTACTCGCTCTACCTGAGCCTGTTCCAGACGAAGCTCGTCGGCGGCACGTCGTTCGTCGGGTTCGACAACTACGCGCGGGCGCTCGGCGACCCCCAGTTCTGGGACGGCGTCGGCCGCGTGACCCTGTTCCTCGTGGTCCAGGTGCCCGTGATGCTCGGGATCTCGCTGCTGGTCGCCCTGGCGATCGACAGCGGCCGCTTGTACGGGCGCGACTTCTTCCGCCTGGCGATCTTCCTCCCGTACGCGGTGCCCGGCGTCGTCGCCGCGCTGATGTGGGGCTTCATGTACGGGGAGCGGTTCGGCCTGGTCGGCAACGTCAACGACCTGCTCGGCACCAGCATCCCCGACCCGCTCGCGTCCGCCCTCGTGCTCCCCGCGATCGGCAACGTCGTGACCTGGGAGTTCGTCGGCTACAACATGCTGATCTTCTACTCGGCCCTGCGCGTCGTGCCGGCCTCGCTCTACGAGGCCGCCGAGATCGACGGCGCGGGCCCGTGGCGGGTGATCTCCGCGATCAAGCTGCCGGCGATCCGGGGCGCGCTGGTCGTGGCGACGATCTTCTCGATCATCGGCTCGTTCCAGCTCTTCAACGAGCCGAGCATCCTGCAGTCGCTGTCGCCGAACTACATCTCGACGCACTACACCCCCAACCTGTACGCCTACTCGCTGTCCTTCTCCGGGCAGCAGTACAACTACTCGGCCACGGTGGCGATCATCATGGGCGTGCTCACGATGCTCGTGGCCTACGTGGTGCAGCTGCGCGGCATGCGCAAGGAGGCCTGAGCCATGAGCACGAACACCCTGATGACCGCGCCCACCGCTCGGACGCACCGGCCCCGCCCCCGCATCCGGCAGCGCCGCAGCTCGCACGCCCGGCCCACGCGCAGCATCCTGCTCACGGTCCTCACCGCACTGGTCGGCATCTACGCCCTGATCCCGCTGGTGTGGCTCCTGATCAACGCGACGAAGACCCAGCCCGACCTGTTCAGCTCGTTCGGGCTGTGGTTCAGCGGCGACTTCGCCCTCTGGGACAACATCGTCGGCGTCCTGACCTATGACGGCGGGGTGTTCGGGCGCTGGTTCCTCAACACGCTCATGTACGTGGTGCTGGGCGCCGGCGGCGCCACGCTGCTGGCCCTGCTCGGCGGCTACGGCCTCGCGAAGTTCACCTTCCCCGGCAAGCGCGCCGTGTTCGCGACGGTCATCGGCGCCGTGGCCGTCCCGGGCACCGCCCTGGCCGTGCCCACGTTCCTCATGTTCGCGAACATGGGCCTGACCAACACGCCCTGGTCGGTGATCATCCCGTCGCTCATCTCGCCGTTCGGGCTCTACCTCATGTGGACGTTCGCCGCCGACGCGGTGCCGGACGAGATCATGGAGGCCGCCCGGATCGACGGCGCCAGCGAGGCCCGCACCTTCTTCCAGGTGTCGCTGCCCATGCTCGCCCCCGGCATCGTGACGGTGCTGCTGTTCACCGTCGTCGCCACCTGGAACAACTACTTCCTGCCGCTGATCATGCTGCGCGACCCGGACTGGTACCCCCTGACCCTGGGTCTGAACGCATGGAACCAGCAGGCGACCACGGCGGGCGGCGAGGCCATCTTCAACCTCGTCATCGCCGGCTCGCTCCTCACGATCCTGCCGCTCATCGCGGTCTTCCTGCTCCTGCAGCGCTACTGGCAGTCGGGTCTCGCCGCCGGCAGCGTCAAGGAGTGAGCACTCCCCGCACGGCCTTTCCCAGATGAACCACAGAGACTCCGTTCGACTGACGAAGAAGTGAGAGGAACCACCATGACCATCCGCCACCACCGCGCCCTGGGTGCGCTCGCCGCGGCGAGCGCCCTGGCGCTCACCCTGACCGCGTGCGGGTCCGGGTCTGACGGCGGCGACGCCCCCGCCGAGACGGTGTCCCCCGAGGACGTCTCCGCGGCGCTCGAGGAGGGCGGCGACCTGCTGGTCTGGGCGTGGGACCCCACGCTGGACCAGGTCATCAAGGACTTCGAGGCCAAGTACCCGAAGGTGAACGTCGAGGTCGCGAACGTCGGTACGGGTAACGACCACTACGTGGCGCTGCAGAACGCGATCAGCGCGGGCTCGGGCGTGCCCGACATCACGCAGATGGAGTACTACGCCCTGCCGCAGTTCTCGATCGGCAAGTCCCTCGCGGACCTCGCGCCCTTCGGCGCGAGCGAGCTGAGCGACACCTTCTCCCCCGGCCCGTGGGACTCGGTGACCGACGGCGACGCGGTGTACGGCCTCCCGACGGACTCCGGCCCGATGGCGCTGTTCTACAACGCGAGGGTCTTCGAGGAGGCCGGGGTCGAGGTGCCCGCCACCTGGGACGAGTTCGCCGACGCCGCCAAGAAGATCCACGACTACGACCCGAACACGTACATCACGTCGGACAGCGGCGACGCCGGGTTCGCGACGTCGATGATCTGGCAGGCCGGCGGTCACCCGTTCAAGGTGGACGGCACGAACGTCACGGTCGACCTCGCCGACGAGGGCTCGGCCAAGTGGGCCGAGAAGTGGCAGGGGCTCATCGACGACGGTCTCCTGTCGGACGTCCCCGGTTGGACCGACGAGTGGTTCCAGGGCCTGGGCAACGGCGAGATCGCAGCGCTGGTGACCGGCGCCTGGATGCCGGGGAACCTCGAGTCCGGTTCCGCCGCGGCGTCGGGCGACTGGCGCGTGGCACCCATGCCGCAGTGGACCGAGGGCGCTCACGAGACCGCCGAGAACGGCGGCTCCGCGCTGTCGATCACGGAGGCGAGCGAGAACAAGGCGCTGGCCTACGGCTTCCTGGAGTACGCGAACGTCGGCGACGGCGTCGCGACGCGCCTCGAGGCAGGCAACTTCCCGGCCACGCTCGCGGACCTCACGGACGAGAAGTTCCTCGGCGAGGAGTCCGAGTACTTCGGCGGTCAGAAGATCAACGAGGTGCTCTCGGAGTCGGCCACGAGCGTCGTGCCCGGCTGGCAGTACCTGCCGTACCAGGTCTACGCGAACAGCGTGTTCCCGGACACGGCCGGCCAGGCCTACACCGGCTCGACCCCGCTGAAGGACGCCCTGGGCGCCTGGCAGGAGTCGATAGTCAGCTACGGCAACGAGCAGGGCTTCACCGTCAGCGAGTGAGTACCTGTTCGCCGAAGTAGAGCGCCTGTCCCCTTCTCGATGAGGCTCGCCACGTGCGAGAGCGGGACAGGCGCTCTACTTCGGCGGACCCCCACATCACCCCAGAGGGAGCATCTATGCCCATGTTCGACATCGGACCCGAGGACTTCCTGCTCGACGGCGAGCGGATGCAGGTCGTCAGTGGCGCGCTGCACTACTTCCGCGTCCACCCCGACCAGTGGGCCGACCGCATCCACAAGGCCCGGCTGATGGGCCTGAACACCATCGAGACGTACGTGCCGTGGAACTTCCACGCGCCCGAGCCCGGCGTGTTCGACCTGGACGGACGGCGCGACCTGGGCCGGTTCCTCGACCTAGTGGCCGCCGAGGGCCTGCACGCCATCGTGCGGCCGGGCCCCTACATCTGCGCGGAGTGGGACGGCGGCGGCCTGCCGGCCTGGCTCCTGGCCGACGACGCCGTCGGCGTGCGCCGCCACGAGCCGCGGTTCCTCGAAGCGATCGGCAAGTACTACTCGAGCCTGCTGCCGCTCGTGGCCGAGCGTCAGGTGACGCGCGGCGGCCCCGTGCTCATGGTGCAGATCGAGAACGAGTACGGCGCCTACGGCGACGACCCCCTGCCGGAGCGGCAGAAGTACCTGCGCGCGCTCGTGGACCTGACGCGCGACCAGGGCATCGACGTGCCGCTGTTCACCTGCGACCAGGCCAACGACGAGATGCTCGCCCGGGGCGGCCTGCCGGAGCTGCACAAGACCGCGACGTTCGGGTCGCGCAGCACGGAGCGGCTCGAGGTGCTGCGGCGGGCCCAGCCCACGGGGCCGCTGATGTGCATGGAGTTCTGGAACGGCTGGTTCGACTCGTGGGGGCTGGAGCACCACGTGGCGCCCGCCGAGGCGAACGCCGCCGACCTGGACGACCTGCTCGCGGCCGGCGGGTCCGTCAACCTGTACATGTTCCACGGCGGCACCAACTTCGGGCTGACCAGCGGCGCGAACGACAAGGGCATCTACCGGCCCATCACGACGTCGTACGACTACGACGCGCCGCTCGCCGAGGACGGCACGCCGACCGCGAAGTACTACGCGATGCGCGACGTGATCGCGCGGCACCTTCCGGTGCCCGACGAGGCGGCCCCGGCGGTCCCGGAGCCGGCGCCCGTCCTGGACGTGGCCCTGACCGCGCACGTCCCGCTCGCCTCCGCCGTGCCCGCGCTGGTGCGCGGCGACCTGGGCGCGTTCGACCACGCGCCCACGATGGAGGAGCTGGGCCTCTGGTCGGGCTTCGCGGTGTACCGCACCACCATCCGGCCCGACGACGCCGTCCTGGCCGTCGACGAGGTGCGCGACCGGGCCGTCGTGCTGCTCGACGGGGATCCGGTCGGCGTGCTCGACCGCGGGTCGCACACGTACGCCGTCGCCCTGCCGGCCCGGGCGGGCGAGCTGACGCTGCTGGTCGAGAACCAGGGGCACGTCGACTACGGCCCCCGGATCGGCGAGCCCAAGGGGCTGATCGGGTCCGTGCGCACGGCGGTGCGGGTGCTGGACCACTGGGAGGCGGGCGCGCTGCGCGTCGAGGACGCGCCGGAGCTGCTGCGGGCGGCGCTGGACGCTGGCGGGGGCGACGGCGACGGCGGGGGCGCGGCCACGGCCGGGCTGCACCGGGGCACGTTCGACTCGGTCGCCGGGGCGGACCACTTCCTGCGCCTCGACGGCTGGACCAAGGGCCTGGCCTGGGTCAACGGTGAGCTGCTCGGCCGCTACTGGAGCCTCGGCCCCACGCACACGCTGTACGTCCCGGGCCCGCTGGTGCGGGAGACGGGCAACGAGCTGGTCCTCCTGGAGCTCCACGGCGCGGCGAGCACGCGGGCGTCCTTCGTGGCCGGCCCTGCCCTGGGCATCACGGAGCAGTAGGCCGCAGGCAAGGGTCTCGACAGGCTCGACCACCGGTGCGACAGGCTCGACCACCGGTGCGACAGGCTCGACCACCGGTGCGACAGGCTCGACCACCGCTGGTCGAGCCTGTCGAGACCCTGTTCGTGCGTCAGCCCTTGACCGAGCCGAGCATCACCCCCGAGACGAAGTACCGCTGGACGAACGGGTAGACGCACAGGATCGGGATGATCGTGAGGATCATCGTCACTGCCTGGATGTTCGCGGAGATGGCCGCCGTCGTCGTCCCCGCGGCCGCCGCCCCCTCCGACGCCGTGGTCGACGCGCCCGCGATGAGGTTGCGCAGGAAGAGCGTCACGGGGAAGAGCTCCTGCTTGTCGAGGTAGAGGAACGCCGCGAACCAGTCGTTCCAGTACGCGACCGAGTAGAACAGGACCATCGTGGCGATGACCGGCTTCGACAGCGGCAGGACGATCCTGCAGAAGATGCCGAACCAGCCCAGCCCGTCGATCTGCGCGGCCTCCTCGAGCTCCCGGGGCAGGCTCTCGAAGAAGGCCTTCATCACCAGCAGGTTGAACACCGAGATCGCCCCCGGCAGGATCACCGCCCACATGGTGTTCTTCATGCCGAGGGCCGAGATCAGCACGTAGTTCGGGACGATGCCGCCGTTGAAGAACATCGTGAAGACGGCGATCCCGATCAGGACGTTCCGGCCCCGCAGGTGGGGCTTGGAGATCGCGTACGCGAAGGTCGTCGTGAGGACCATCGCGATGGTCGTTCCGAGGACGGTGTACAGCACGGTGTTGCCGTACGCGCCCCAGAACGTCCCGTTCTGGGCTACAGCGCCGTAGGTGTCGAGGTTGAACCCGACCGGCCACACGCTGACCAGGCCGGCCTTGATCGCGCCCGGGCTGGAGAACGACTGGGCGATCACGGTCACGAACGGATAGAGCATCACCGCGCACACGAGCAGGAGCACTACCGTGTTGGCGGCCGTGAAGGCTTGGTAGCCCCGCGTGTCGCGCGGGCCGACCGACACCCCGGAGCCCGCCGAGACTGACGACACGGTCATGGCGTTCTGGGTCACCACAGGCTTGCTCCCGTCATTCGTCGCGAGATGAAGTTCGCCGACAGCACCATGACGAGCCCGATGCAGGCCTGGAAGAGCCCGATCGCCGCCGCGTAGCTGAGGTTGTTGGACACCAGGCCGACGCGGTACAGGTACGTCGAGATGACGTCGCCCGTGGCGTAGGTCAGCGGGCTGTAGAGGAGGAGGACCTTCTCGAACCCGACGTTGAGGAAGGTCCCGATGTTGAGGATCAGCAGCGTGATCATGGTGGGCCGGATCCCGGGCAGGGTGACGTGCCACGTCTGCCGCCACCGGTTGGCGCCGTCGATCCGGGCCGCCTCGTAGAGCGAGGCGTCGACGGTCGTCAGCGCGGCGAGGTAGAGGATGGTTCCCCACCCGAGGGTCTGCCACACCTCCGACCCGACGTAGATCACGCGGAACCACTCCGGCCGCTGCAGGAACGGGATCGCCTCCCCGCCCAAGGCCTCGGTGATCTGGTTGACGGTGCCCTGCAGCGACAGGAGCTGCATGACCATGCCGGCGACGATCACCACCGAGAGGAAGTGCGGCAGGTAGGAGATCGACTGGACCACCCGCTTGAACGCCTTCTTGCGCACCTCGTTGAGCAGGAGCGCCAGGACGATGGGCAGGGGGAAGCCGACGATGAGCGTGAGCAGCCCGATGGCAGCGGTGTTGCCGAACACGTGCCAGAACATCGGGTCGTTGATGAACATGTCGACGTAGAGCAGCCCCACCCATTCCTCGCCGAAGATGCTCCCGCCCGGCCGGAACCGGCGGAACGCTATGACGTTCCCCAGCATCGGGCCGTAGCGGAAGATCAGGAGGAACACGACCGGCAGGACGGCCATCAGGTAGAGGACGCCGTCCCGCCGCCACACGACCCGCCACGGCACCTTGGGCCCGTGACCGCCCGGTCGAGCGGTGTTTCCCTGTGGTCGGCCGACGGCGGGCCGTCGGCCGACCAGTGGTTCGGCGACCACTACCCGTTGCTCTCGGCGAAGCGCTGGTAGGCGCCGTTGACGAGGTCCAGGTACCCCTGCAGGTTCTGGCCCTCGAGCTCGGTGACGTACGCGTCCCACTCGCTGAGGTCACGCTCGCCGAGGATGAACTTGAGCGTGTTGGTGTTGACGGTGTCCGTGAGCGTCGTCGTCAGGAGCGAGGCCTGCTCGAGCTCCGCCTCGTTCAGCGGCGCGGGCGGGAACGGGTCGCGCGGCGTCCTCGTCGAGAGCACCGAGTCGATGTACTCCACGAACTGGGGCGAGTTGTACGACTCCTTGAGGGCCCTGGACTCGGTGGAGCCCGCGAGGACCTCCGACGAGAACCCCAGGTCCTTTCCGATGTCCGTGGGCGCGTCGGGGTTGAGGTTGAACGCGTCGAGCGAGTAGTCGGGCTCGAGCGTGAACTTCCCGTCGTCGGACTTGGTGTACGTCTCGCCCTCGACGCCCCAGCGCAGCATCTCGCGGGCGTCGGGGCTGTAGTACAGCCAGTCCAGGAACTGCAGCATGGCGATGAAGTGCGGGTCGTCCTTGGCCTCGGAGTTCACCATGAAGCCGTTCCAGAAGTTGCGCGGCTCGACGACCTGGCCGGCCTCGCCGCCCGGGGGCGCGATCTCGACGACCTCGTGGTTGCCCTTGCCCTCGGTCTCGTCGAGCGCCGTCGAGAACTCCTGCACGGTGCCGTTCGAGCCGGAGGCGGCGAAGACCTTGCCGGCGGCGAACTTCTCGGTGACCGTCCCGCTGCCGTCGTTGGCTGCGGTGAACGACTCGGGGTCGAGCAGCCCGTCCTCCACGAGCCCGTGGAAGTACTCGACCATGTCCCGGTAGCCGTCGGACGTGCCGGCGTAGACGAACTCGCCGGCCTCCTCGTCGAAGAACGTGCCGTCGCCGTAGCCCCAGCCGGCCCTGGTCCCGAAGGCGTGCGAGGCGTAGTTGAGCATCGACTGGCCCTCGAACCCGTCGGCCAGCGGGTAGCTGTCGGGGTACTTGGCCTTGATCTTCTCGAGCCCCGTGCGCAGCTCGTCCCAGGTCTCCGGGATGGGTGCGCCGACCTCGTCGAACACGTCCTTGCGGACCAGGAGCGTGAAGACCGGGACCGAGACCTCCTGCAGGCCGGGCATCATGTAGTACTTGCCGTCCGCCTGGCGCAGGTTGTCGATCATCGGGCGCAGGTCCCACTCCTCCACGTACTTCTGGAAGTTGGGCATGTACTCCTCGTAGTCGCTGAGCGGCAGCACCGCGCCCGACGCCGCGAAGCTCTCCTCCTCGCCCGTGTAGACGAGCGGGATGATGTAGGGCGCGTCACCGGCGCTGAGGAGGAGGCTGCGCTTCTCCGTCGCGTCGCTGAACGGGATGTTGGTCAGGTCGAGGGAGACGTTCGTCCGCTTCTCGATCTCGTCGAAGAGCTGCCAGGAGTCCTTGACCGGAAGCTCGGGCCAGTCCGTCCAGAGCATCGAGAAGTTCATCGGCTCAGTGGCCTTGAACTGCTGGTCGGCCTCGAAGCTCGCCATGGCGCCGGTGGTCTGCTCGAGCCCGTCGGGCTCGTCGCCTCCGCCGCCGTCCGCGGTACACGCGGCCAGGGCGAGCAGTGTCGCCACGCCCACGACCGCCGTCATGCGCCGGCCTGCGCGGCGCGCCCGTCGAGATGTCACGTCACGAGTCATGTCTCTCCTCATCGAGAACCGATCCCGAGCGCCAGTGCCCGGGCATCACCTGCGTCAGTCGCGCTCAGCCGGCCGCGTTCGACGGCTTGCCGAACACGAGGTTGATCGAAAGCTTTTCGTGGTGTTTCGGAAATTTACCGTTAAAGTAGGCCAGGGTTGGATGCCCGTCAAGCCCTCGGTCCGGGCGAATTCGTCGCCTCCGGGCGCGCGGCAGCGAAGCGACCGATCGTCTCGGGCGCGCTCGAAAGTTTCGCGGTCAGACCCGCGCGCCGTCCTTCCACACCTGCGACACCAGCGGCACGCCCGGGCGATAGGCCAGGTAGAGGTGGCTGGGCGCGTCGAGCACGGTGAGATCGGCGCGGGCACCGACCCGCAGATGGCCGACGTCGTCCCGCCTCAGCGCCGCAGCGCCGCCCGCCGTCGCCGACCAGAGCGCCTCGGCGGGGCTCATCCGCATCTCGCGGACGGCGAGCGCCACGACGAACGGCATGGACGAGCTGTAGCCCGAGCCCGGGTTGCAGTCCGTGGCGAGCGCGACCGGCACGCCCGCGGCGAGCAGCCGGCGCGCGTCCGGGTAGGGCGAACGGGTGGAGAACTCGACGGCGGGCAGCAGCGTGGCGAAGGTGCCAGGCGCGGTGCCGGCCCAGGACCCGGCGAGCGCGTCGACGTCGGCGTCGGACAGGTGGGTGCAGTGGTCCACGCTGGCCGCCCCGACCTCGACCGCGAGCCGCACCCCGGGGCCAGCCGAGAGCTGGTTGCCGTGCACCCGGGCGAGCAGCCCGGCACGCAGGCCGGCGGCGAGCACGGCCCGGGACTCGTCCTCGTCGAAGGCGGTAGGCGCCGCTGGCTCGCAGAACACGTCGACCCAGCGGGCGTGCGGCGCACAGGCGGCGAGCATCGGCCCGGTCACGAGGTGGAGGTATGCGGCGCGGTCGTCCGCGTACTCGGCGGGGACGGTGTGGGCGCCGAGGAACGTCGTCTCCGGCGTGAGCTCGCGCGCGACCCGCAGCATGCGGGCCTCGGTGGCGACGTCCTGGCCGTAGCCGCTCTTGATCTCGACGGTCGTGGTGCCCTGCGCGAGCATCTCCCGGACCAGGGCCTGGCCGCGCGCCCGCAGGGCCTCCTCGGTCGCGGCGCGGGTGGCGGCGACCGTGGTGGCGATGCCGCCGCCGGTGTACGGCTCGCCGGTCATCCGCGCGGCGAACTCCGCGGACCGGTCCCCCGCGAACACGGTGTGCGAGTGCGAGTCCACGAAGCCCGGGAGCACGCACCGGCCCTGGAGGTCGACGGCGACGTCCGCCGCAGGCGCCGACGACGCCGGCCCCGTCCAGGCGATCCGGCCCGCCTCGATGACGACGGCGGCATCCGGCACGACGCCGAGCCCGCCCGATCCAGCGCCCTGCGCCAGGTCGTTCGTGACCAGCTCGCCGATGTTCGTCAGCACCACGCTCATGCTCTGCTCCTCCATGGTTCCTTGGCGGCGGACCAGGTCTCTTCGATCGCCTCCGCGAGCATCCGCCCGACATTCCCGGCCCGATGCTCGCCGCCCCGCACCACAATCTCGCCGCCCGCCACGACGTCGGACACGTCCGCCGCGCCCGCCACCAACGCGACCTGCGCGGGGTCGATGCCCGCGGTGCGCGCCGTGTCGAGGCGCACCGCGACCAGGTCGGCGGGTGCGCCCACGGCGATCCGCCCGGCGTCCGGCCGACCGAGCGCCGCATGCCCGGCCGACGTCGCCAGCTCGACCAGGGTCGCCGGATCGAACGCGCCGCGCCGTCCGGCCGCGAGCCGCTCGTGCTCCTCGACGCCGCGCGCCTCCGCGAGCACGTCGGCGGTCACGTGCTGGTCCGTGCCGACCGACAGCGGGCTGCCCGCCCGCAGCAGCCGGAGCCCGGGGGCGATGCCGTCGGCGAGGTCGCGCTCCGTCGTCGGGCAGAGGCAGACGCCCGTGCCCGAGCCGCCGAGCAGCGCGACGTCGTCGTCGGTCAGGTGCACCGCGTGCACGGCGGTGGTGCCAGGGCCGAGGGCCCCGGCGTCGTGCAGGAGCCGCGTCGGGGTGACGCCGAAGGCCGCGAGCGCCGCCTCGTTCTCGCCGGGCTGCTCGGACAGGTGGACGTGCAGGGGCGCGCCGGCCTCCCGCGCCCAGCGGGCGACGTCGCGCAGCTCGTCGGGCGTGACCGCGCGCACGGAGTGGGCCGCCGCGCCGACGAGCACGCGGTCGTCGCCGGCCCAGGCGGCGCGCAGCGCGTCGACGCGGCGGGCCCACGCCTCGACGGTGCCGTCACCGAAGCGGGCCTGCTCGGGCGTGAGCGGCTCGTGGCGTTCCGGGCCGACGCCTGCGGCGTCGACGCGCGTGGCGCCGAGGCCGCCGTGCAGGTAGCAGGTGTCGAGCAGCGTGAGGTGCACCCCGGCGTCGCGCGCGGCGGAGCGCAGTGCCTCGGCCATGACGTTCGGGCCGCCCTCGGACGCGGGGTACGGCGTCCCGTCCGCGCGATGGTGCACGTAGTGGAACTCGCCGACGGCGGTGGTCCCGCCCAGCGCCATCTCCGCGAATACTGCGCGCGCCAGCCGCTCGTACAGCTCGGGCGTGAGCGCCGAGGCGAGCGCGTACATGCCCTTCCGCCAGGTCCAGAACGATCCGCCGCCCGCGTGTGTCCGCCCGCGCAGGGCGCGGTGGAACGCGTGCGAGTGCGCGTTGGCCAGGCCGGGGAGCACGATCCCCCCGAGGCGCACGTCGCCGTCCGACGCCGGAGCACCGGGCTCGACGCCGACGATCCGCCCGCCGTCGGTCTCGACCCGCACGGCCTCGACGACGCGACCCGGCGCCCCGCGGTCGCCGGGCACCCAGGCCCGCTCGCACCAAAAGCTCACTGGTCGTCCCTCTCCGTAACGCTGCATGCCCGTGTGGTCGGCAAGCTGTCAGGTGGTCGGCATTCCGGGGTGCCGACTACCTGACAGTCTGCCGACCAACCGGAATGGATCCCGCGTGAGTCAGCAGGTCTGCCAGGACAGCCGTCAGGGCGCGGACGCCCGCTTCGCAGTCGGCCTGCTCCGCGAACTCGGCCGGCGAGTGCGAGATCCCTGTCGGGTTGCGGACGAACAACATCGCCGTCGGCACGCCGGCGGCGGCGAGGATGCCGGCGTCGTGCCCGGCGCCCGTCCCGATCACAGGAGCGGGCAGGTCCGAGCCCGGCCGCCCGACGACGTCGGCGAGCCGCGCCGCAAGCGCCGGGTCGAACACGGTGGCGGGCGTCCAGGACTCCTCGACGGGACGCCACGGCGCAAGCCCTCCGCCGAGTGCAGAGTTGGTTGCGGCTCCGGGCCCTGAAACCGCAACCAAGTCTGCAGTCGGCGCTGCCGCTGCGGAGTCTGCAGTCGACGAGGTGCCCAGCACTGCCCGGACCGCGTCCTCCGTCTCCGCGCGGGCGTCGATCCAGGCGCGCACGCGGGACGGGATCGCGTTGACGCCGTTCGGCTCGACCTGGACCTTGGCCAGCGTCGCGAGCGCCCCGGCGTGCTCGGCGGCCGCGCGGACGTCGGTGATGAGCCGCGCGAGGTCGAGCATCGGGTCGTGGCGGTGGGCCAGCGGCGTCGTGCCGGCGTGGTTGGCCTCGCCCGCGAGGTCGACGCGCCAGCGGCCGTGCGGCCAGATCGCAGCGCCGACGGCGACCGGCGCCGCCTCGTCCGACGGCAGGTCAGCCAGGTACCGGCCCTGTTCCACGTGCAGCTCGACGAAGACGCCGATCCGCGCGACCGCCTCGGGGTCATTGCCGTAGTGCTCGAGCGGCACTCCGCCGACGCCCCCGTGGGTCGAGCTTGTCGAGACCGGTCTCGACGAGCTCGACCCACGGTGCGTCCCGCCGCCGACCCGCCTCAGCACATCCGCGAGGCTGTCTCCCGCGCCGTCCCGCAGCGCGAGCAGCCGGTCCGCGCCGACGGTCCCGGTGACCGCTCGCGACCCGAGGCAGGCGAGCCCGAACCGGGCGCCCTCCTCGTCGGAGAAGTTCACGATCCCCAGCGGCCGTTCGGGGCGCACACTCGCGGCCCGCAGGGCGTCGAGCGCCGCGAACGCGCTCGCCACCCCGAGCGGACCGTCGAACGCGCCGCCGCCGGGCACCGAGTCGAGGTGGCTGCCGGTCACGACGCCCGGCCCGTCGGCGTCCGGGTCGCCCCACCACGCCCACTGGTTCCCAGCGCGGTCGGTCACCACGGAGAGCCCGCGCGCGGCGGCCTCGGCGGCGAACCACTCGCGCAGGGTCAGGTCGTGCGCGGTCCAGGCGAACCGCTCGTACCCGCCGGCCGCGGCCCGCCCGACGTCGGCGATCCCGTCGAGCAGAGACCCGACTCCGGTCACGACGTCTCCCGCATCGGCACGCGCAGCCCGCCGCGCTCGGCGGCCGCGACGGCGTCGTCGTACCCGGCGTCGACGTGCCGCAGCACGCCCGTCGCGGGGTCGTTGGCGAGCACTCGCGCGAGCTTCTCGGCGGCCAGCGGCGTGCCGTCGGCCACCGACACCTGGCCGGAGTGCAGCGACCGCCCCATGCCGACGCCGCCTCCGTGGTGGATCGAGACCCACGTCGCGCCCGAGGCGGTGTTCATCAGGGCGTTCAGCAGGGGCCAGTCGGCGATGGCGTCCGAGCCGTCCGCCATCGACTCCGTCTCGCGGTAGGGGGAGGCGACCGATCCGGAGTCCAGGTGGTCGCGCCCGATGGCGAGCGGCGCGGAGATCTCGCCCGAGGCGACGAGCTCGTTGAACCGCAGCCCCGCGACGTCGCGCTCCCCGTGCCCGAGCCAGCAGATGCGGGCGGGCAGCCCCTGGAAGGCGACCCGGTCCTGGGCCGCGCGGATCCACCGGCCGAGGTGGTCGTTGTCGGGGAACAGGTCGAGCACGGCCTTGTCCGTCACGGCGATGTCGCGCGGGTCCCCCGACAGCGCCGCCCAGCGGAACGGCCCCTTGCCCTCCGCGAACAGCGGCCGGATGTACGCGGGCACGAAGCCCGGGAAGTCGAACGCCCGGTCGTACCCGCCGAGGCGGGCCTCGTCGCGGATCGAGTTGCCGTAGTCGAACACCTCGGCGCCGGCGTCCTGGAAGCCGACCATGCCCTCGACGTGCCGGGCCATCGACTCGCGCGCCCGGTCGGTGAATCCCGCGGGGTCCTTCTCGGCCTCCGCGGCCCAGTCCTCCAGCGCGACGCCCGACGGCAGGTACGACAGCGGGTCGTGCGCCGAGGTCTGGTCCGTGACGATGTCGATCTCGACGCCCCGGCGCAGCAGCTCCGGCACGACGTCGGCTGAGTTGCCGACCACGCCCACCGACAGCGCGCGGCGCTCCTTCTTCGCCGCGAGCGCCAGGGCGACGCCCTCGTCCAGCGACTCCGCGACGACGTCCAGGTAGCGCGTCTCGACGCGGCGGTGCAGGCGGGCCGGGTCGACGTCGACCACGAGGCAGACGCCGCCGTTGAGCGTCACGGCGAGCGGCTGGGCGCCGCCCATGCCGCCGCAGCCGCCGGTCAGCGTGATGGTCCCGGCCAGGGTTGCCTCCCCGGTGATCGAGCTTGTCGAGATCTTCGCCGCCACCGCCGCCAGCGTCTCGTACGTGCCCTGCAGGATGCCCTGCGAACCGATGTAGATCCACGACCCGGCCGTCATCTGCCCGTACATGGTCAGGCCGAGCTGCTCCAGGCGGCGGAACTCCGGCCAGCTCGCCCAGTCGCCCACGAGGTTGGAGTTGGCGATGAGCACGCGCGGCGCCCACTCGTGCGTCCGCAGCACGCCCACGGGGCGGCCCGACTGCACCATCAGCGTCTCGTCCTCGCGCAGGTCCGTGAGCGAGCGCACGATCGCGTGGTAGCTCGGCCAGTCCCGCGCGGCGCGGCCGGTGCCGCCGTAGACGACCAGGTCGTCGGGCCGCTCGGCCACCTCGGGGTCGAGGTTGTTCATCAGCATGCGCAGCGGGGCCTCGGTCTGCCAGCTCCGGGCGGTCAGGGTGGTCCCGCGCGGTGCGCGGACGGCGACGGGGGTCCCCCGGTCGTACGGCTGGTTCATGGTTGCGTCTCCAGTCAGGGGTACGGGTTCGGTCAGGTTCAGTCGAGGTGTCCGACGGCGGCGGTGGGTGCCGCCGCGATCGCGCCGGTTGCCACGAGCTGGACCACGTGCTCGATCTCGGGTGCGAGGTAGCGGTCCGGTCCAGGACCGGGCACGGCGGCGCGGACGGCGGCGTGCACCGCACCCGTGCCCGCCGCGGGGGCCTCCGTGCGGAAGTCGAGGGCCCGCGTCGCCGTGAGCACCTCGATGGCGAGCACGCGCGTGAGCCCGTCGACGGACCGGCGGAGCTTGCGCGCGCCGGCCCAGCCCATGGACACGTGGTCCTCCTGCATGGCGGAGCTCGGGATCGAGTCCACGCTGGCCGGGGCCGCCAGGCGCTTCATCTCGGACACGATCCCTGCGGCCGTGTACTGGGCGATCATGTGGCCGGAGTCGACGCCGGGGTCGTGCGCGAGAAACGCGGGCAGGCCCTCGGAGCGGGAGACGTCGAGGAACCGATCGGTGCGCCGCTCGCTCATGCTGGCCAGGTCGGCGGCCGCGATGGCGAGGAAGTCCAGCACGTACGCGACGGGCGCCCCGTGGAAGTTGCCGTTGGACTCCACCCGGCCGTCGGAGGTGACCACCGGGTTGTCGATCGCGGACGCCAGCTCCCAGCCGGCGACCGTCGCGGCGTGCTCCAGCGTGTCGCGCGCGGCGCCGTGCACCTGGGGCGCGCAGCGCAGGGAGTACGCGTCCTGGACGCGGGTGCACGCGGGGTTTCCGGCGTCGTCCAGCTCGCGGTGGCTCGCCATGAGCGGCGAGCCCGCCAGGATCCTGCGCATGTTCGACGCCGACGCCGCCTGGCCCGGGTGCGGGCGCATCGCGACGAGGTCCTCGGCGAACGGCGCGTCCGAACCGAGCAGGGCCTCGACGGACAGGGCGGCGGCGACGTCGGCCGTGGTGAGCAGGCGGCGCAGGTCGTGGAGGGCGAGGCAGAGCATGCCGAGCATGCCGTCGGTGCCGTTGATGAGGGCGAGGCCCTCCTTCTCGGCGAGCACGAGGGGCGCGATGCCGGCGTCGGCGAGGGCCTGAGCAGCGTCGACATCGCTGGTCGAGCCCGTCGAGACCACCCGCACCCGCCCCTCCCCCATCGCGGTGAGCGCGACATGAGCGAGCGGCGCGAGATCCCCGGAGCACCCGAGCGACCCGTACTCGTGCACGACGGGTGTGATCCCGGCGTTGAGCATCGCGGCATAGGTCTGCGCGGTGACCGGCCGGGCGCCGGTATGCCCGGTGACCAGGGTCGCGAGGCGCAGGAGCTGCAGAGCGCGCACCACCTCGGTCTCGACCTCGGGACCGGACCCGGCGGCGTGCGACCGCACGAGGCTGCGCTGGAGCTGGGCCCGCTTCTCCGCGGGGATGTGCCGGCGCGCGAGCGCTCCGAACCCGGTGGAGACGCCGTAGTGCGGCACGGCGTCGTGGGCGAGGTCGTCGATGACGGCGCGGCTGGTCGCCATCCGGGACAGCGCCGCCTCGTGGATCTCGACGGACGCGCCGTACCGGGCGACGGCGACCACCTGGTCGACGGTCAGCGGCGTGCCGTCGAGGACGACGTGCCGGGGCAGGTCCGGGGCGGCCGGGCGGGCGTCCGACGTCGGCCCCTCGTGGTGCAAGGTGCTCATGCGCTCATAGAACCCCGCTATCGGGTGCGTGGCGCGCCCGGAACCGCGGATAGAGTCTGGGATACCAGACAGTTCACCGGGAGGAAACAGTGGCCGGCAGCAGCGCCGTTCCCGCCGCCCGCACCACGGCCCGGCTGCTGACGTTCCTCGCGGCGCAGCCGGGGCCGGTTCCGGCGGGCGCGATCGCGCACGGCATCGGGTTGCCCCGCTCCAGCGTCTATCACCTGCTGTCGGTGCTGCGCGACGAGGGCTTCGTGCGGCACTTCCCGGACGAGCGCCGCTACGGCCTCGGCGTCGCCGCCCTGGGACTGGGCAGCGCGTACACCCGGCAGGCGCCGCTCACCCGGCTGGCGGCCCCGGTCGTCGCCCGCCTCGTGGAGACGGCCGGCGAGAACGGGCACCTCGCGGTGCTGAACGGCCGGGAGGTCCTGTACCTGGTGGAGCATCGTGCGGCGGGACGTCCGCCCCTGGTGACCGACGTCGACGTCCACCTCCCGAGCCACCTCACCGCCAGCGGGCGCGCGGTGCTCGCGCTGCTGCCCCCGGCCCAGGTCAGGGCGCTGTACCCGACGCCGGGGTCGTTCACCGACCTCACGGGATCCGGCCCGCGCACGCTGCGCGAGCTGCGAACGGTGCTGCGGGAGGCGCGGGAGCGGGGCTTCGCCGTGGAGGACGGCGAGGTGACTGCCGGGTTCGCGTCGGTGGCCGCCGCCGTCGTGGACCACACGGGACGGCCGGTGGCGGGACTGGCAGTGACGTTCCGCTCGGGTGCGTACGACGACGCCGGGCGAGGAGGGCTGGCGGAGCAGGCTACGCGGGCGGCGCGGGAAGTGAGTCGGCGGCTGGGGGCGCGGTGAGGTGGGGGCGAACTCACCCACGCAGTCTCTTGCGATCCTTCTGAATATCGTGCGGTCAAGAGGGTCCTGGGGGTCAACCCCCAACGACTCGCACCCCTGTGGCGTACTGAACCCAGGCACGCTGCCGTATCACCGTTTTTCACCCGCTACTTTCGGTGACAGCGCTGTCTACCCGTCGTTAGGTTCGCCGAGCGGTCCACAGGCGGACCTGGGTTACGGCAAGTTCAGCGAACGTTCCGTCGAAGGAGTATCTGTGCTACGTACACACAAGACTCGCCTCATTGCGGGAGCAACACTCTCTTTCAGTCTCTTGACGGCAGGGTCAACGCAAGCGGTCGCCGATGCTCCTGTGGTCGAGGTGGACCCAGCGCTGGCCACGGCACTGCCGGCCTTCGAGCTCGCCGCGCCCGCAGGGTACGAGCTCTCATCATCCGCTCAGGTGTACGTCGCAGCCTGGCCTACCGAGGTGAACGATGAGTCATTTCCAGACGGCGGCAAGGCAGACCTACACACAGTGGACGCCACGATGACGAACATCAGCGCTTCGGGTGCCACGATCAATATCGCACCCGAGACCATTCCGGCTGCGGCCGTCTATGAGGGTGGCCTGGTGGACTTCGAGGTCGACGTGGTCGACACCGCCGCAGGTTGGGAAGGCAGTACTTCGCTCACGGCACGCGCAACGGACCTGGGCGCGGGAGCCGTCTGGGCCGACCCGTTGTACGCGGTGGAGGACCTGGAAGCCGAGGGGGCAGGGGTTACGGCCGACGGTGGTGTCCCCGTCGCAACGGCGGAACTCACAGTGACAGCGGAGGGATCCGCGGCGGCGAAGGACATGGCACCTGCCGACTGCAACGTCTTCTATTCGACGACACTGCTCGGCCACCGCAATGTTTGGTCCCGAGTGGGCTCGACGTTCGTCAATAGTGACTGGGTAAGTGAGGCCGCGTTCGGCTTCGCCAGCGGCGTCGAACACACCTGGGAGTTCGGCATCGGTTCGTCGACTGACAACAGCTCTTTCTCGGCGAGTGGTACCAAGACGGTGAAGTCGGACTGGGGTTTCAACTTCGTGAAGAACAACAGTTTCAGAGCGTACAAGGTGCAGGTGGACTTCGGGCGGTATGAGATTCGCCGTACCTTCGACTGCGTCAGCGGCACTGACTACTTCTATAAGTTCCGGGCACGGTATACGACCGGTGGCGTCGAATCAGCGAGCCTCAGCAGCAAGCCGGACTACAGGAACTGTGCCCCACTCAACGCTACAGGTGAGTGGCATCGGGAATCGTCCAGCGGCAACGCGTACAAGGCCAGCGGCGGTATTGAGGCCGCCAGCGCGATCGGGATCAACCTCGATGCCGAGAGGCAGTATTCCGTCAGTAAGAAGTACACCTACTGGCCGAACTCGACCAACAAGAAGATATGCGGTGGCGACCTTGCGCCGGCCTACGCGTCGAACGTCGCGCTCTTCCTGCAGTAAGCCGGGATGCGGGACCGCGCGGACTCGTACCGCGCGGTCCCTGCCAATGCCTCATGAAAGGGTCTTCGCATGTCGTCCGCTCTTCGGGCAGCAACGCTAGCCGTCGCAGTGCTTGTTCTGACCACTGGTTGTCAGGCGGGCTCTGCTGCCACAGTGCACAGTGACGATGACCAGCATCCGATGGCCTTGTACGCGGGCAGTGGAGGCTTTGCGTCATCCGCTGACCAACGAGCGCCTGACGGCACTTGGACAACAACATTCGGCTCAATTTTCCCTTGCGTTGCCAATGGGCCCGGGCCCATAGTGATCGACGGCGTCGACTGGATGAGCGACGAGGGCCTGCGGCCACTCTCCGTTCGGGTCTACCTCCGGACGTTTGACGACTCGGAATTCGACCCGGTCGCAAGCATGCTTGGCACCCCGCTCGATAACAACTACGAAGACTGGTCGGGGACTGTCCAAGAGGGCGTGGAAGGTTTCAAGGTCGAGCGCTCCTGCACAGAGAACATGGACGGCAAGGGCCAGACCGACGAGATGCTGGTCGCCGTGACGGCCGATGAGGGCGGTGCCCATGTCGGGGACTTCACGGTCCGCTACACCACGCCGGACGGGAAAAAATACGCCGTGGTCAGCGACTGGGACATGCACATCTGCGGCACGAAAGCCCCGAAGAACCTCTGCGACGGGAACCCCGAGACCTGAGTTCGGGCGCAGGCAACTTGTACAACAGCCGTAGATCGTGGCCGTGACCTGGGCTGATGTCTGGACGTGAGGCGGCCACCGCCAGCAGGATTCGTTGCTTGTGTGGAACAAGATCCCCGCGGCGGTGGCCGCGGGTCATAGTGAGCTGCGAACGGTCCTGCCCGAGGCGCGAGCCAGGGGGTTCGCCGTGGAGGACGGCGAGGTGACCACTGGTTTTGCGTCGGTGGCCGCTGCGGTGGTGGACCACACGGGGCGGCCCGTGGCAGGGCTGGCGGTGACGTTCCGCTCGGAGGCCTATGACGAGGCCGGGCGGGCATGGCTGGCGGAGCAGGCGACCCGGGCGGCGCGGGAGGTCAGCCGGCGGCTGGGGGCGCGGTGAGCCGGTTGGCGACCGTCAGCCTCGCTCGGCGACGAAGCGGCGCGTGACGGCGATGTCGCGGTCGCCGTACCCGGACGCGCACAGCTCGTCGAACGCCGCGCGCAGGGCGGCCCCGGCCGGACCTTGGATCGAGCTCGTTGCGGGTCAACGGGCCAGCCGCTCGACCACGGCACCGTAGAGCCACGGCGCCCGCGACGCCGCGGGCACGATAGCCCCACGGGCAGGACTCGATGCCCAGGCGAGCAGCCCTGTGGTCAGCGCGCGGTAGTCGCGGGTCACCGTCCGCCACGCACTCTCGTACGCGTCGGCGTCACCAAGATGGCGGACGGCGGCGTCCGCCTGAGCGAGCCCCACGCGAACCCCCTCACCGGTCAGGGCGTCGACGTAGCCCGACGCATCGCCCACGAGCCGCACCCGTCCGGCGGAACGCCGCCGCGACCGACGGCGCAGTGGTCCCGCGCCGAGCAGCGTTCCGGCGGCCGTGGCGGAGGCGAGCCGTGCACTGAGCTCCGGGAACTGCGAGCGCAGCAGCGCGTCGAACCCCGCCTCGTACACCGCTCGAGACCCGAGCAGCGCGACGCCGACGGCGTCGGCGGCGACGGGTGTCACGTACGCCTCGGCGTGCGGCGCCCAGTGCACCTCGACGAGATCGGTCCACGGTGGCACCTGGAAGTGCCGGCGCAGGCCGTAGCGGTTGCGCGCCGGCTGGCCGCCGGGCTGCCCGGAAGCGACATCCAGCCCCGCCAGCCGACGAACCGTGGAGTGCAGGCCGTCGCACCCGAGCACCCAGCCGGCGCGCACCGTCACCGGAGCTCTTCCCCCGCCGGTGCCGTCCGCACGACCGCCGGGGGCCACCTCGACCTCGACGCCTGTGGCGTCCTGCCGCAGGGCCTTGATCCTGCCGTACAGGAGTGGCGCACCGACGTCGGCGGCGCGCTTGCTCAGGGTCTCGTGCAGTGCGGTGCGACGGACGCCTCGGCCGGTCCCGGCAGCGAACTGGTGGTCGGCGTGTCGGCCGGGTGCCCGGTAGCTGATCCCGGAGAGCGGATGGCCGGGTGGGTCGGCGCCGAGCGCCTGCACGGCACGCAGGGCGCCGGGGAGCAGTCCCTCGCCGCATGCCTTGTCGAGGGTGCCTGTCCGTCGGTCCACGACCAGCACGTCCAACCCGGCCGCCCGCGCGTGGATGGCCGCCGCCAGCCCGACCGGCCCGGCCCCCACCACCACGAGGTCCGTGTCCGCGCCGCCGTGGCTCATGATGCTCACCGCACCCCGGGTGCGGCCAGCCGGAGTGCCCGGTCCTCGGCCGGGATGCGGAAGCGGGTCAGCAGCACCAGGTTCAGCAGGGTGAACCCGAGCGCCGTGACCCAGGAGGTGTGCACCATCGGGAGCGCGACGCCCTCGACCACCACTGCCACGTAGTTGGGGTGGCGCATCCACCGGTATGGGCCGGCGGAGACGAGCGGCAGCCCCGGCACCACGATGATGCGGGTGTTCCAGCGGTGGCCGAGCGTGGCCACGCACCACCACCGCAACACCTGGCTCGCCACCACGAGGACGAGCATCGGCCAGGCCAGCCACGGCAGGAACGGCCGGTCGGCGAGCACCACCTCGGCGACGCACGCCACCAGCAGCCCGCTGTGCAGAGCAACCATCGCCGGGAAGTGCCCCCTTCCGGACTCGACACCGCCGCGGGCGAACGACCACCGGGCGTTGCGGGTCGACACGACGAGCTCGGCGAGGCGTTCGACCGCGGTGGCACCCACGAGGGCGACATAGAGCCCCAGCATCTCAGCGGCCGTCCAGCTGCAGCAGCACAAGCTCGCACGACACGCCCGGGCCGAAGGCCATGAGCACGACCGGTGAGCCCGGCGGGGCGTCGGATCGCGCGAGAGTCCTGGCCAGCACGTCGAGCACGGACGCGGACGAAAGGTTGCCCGCGCAGGCAAGGCTCGCCCGGCTCTCGCGGACGGCTTCCTCGGGCAGCGCGAGGGCGTCGCGCACGGCATCGATGACCCGGGGCCCGCCTGCGTGCACCACCCAGGTGGGCACCATGTCGGGCGCGAGGCCGTGCTCGGCGAGCAGGCCCTTCACGTCGGCAAGCAGGTGCGCGCGCAGCAGGTCCGGCAGGCCGGCGGAGAGCACGATCGCGAACCCGGTGTCGCGCACCTCCCAGCCGAGCGCGGCCGTGGTGCCCGGGTACAGCCGCGAGCGGGTGTCGATCACCCTCGCGGTGCGCCGCCGACGGGCCGCCGTCGGCGGCGCGGCGGCACGCGGCGACGTCGGCGGCGCCAGTGGGTGTTCCCCGCCCACGACGACGACTGCTGCCGCGCCGTCGCCGAACAAGCCGGAGGCCACCAGGTTGGCCGTGGAGTCGTCGCCGTGCTGGAGGGTCAGGGAGCACAGCTCGACCGACACCAGGAGAGACACGTCGCGCGGCCGGCCCAGCAGGTGGTCGTGCACGCGCGCCAGCCCGCCGGCGCCACCCGCGCAGCCAAGGCCGAACGACGGCGTGCGCCGCACGTCGCTGCGCAGGCCGAGCCGCTCGGAGAGCAGCACGTCCAGCGATGGCGCCGCCACGCCCGTCACCGAAGTGGCGAACACGTGGTCGACGTCCCCCGGCTCCAGTCCGGCGGCGGCCAGCGCCCGCCGACACGCCTGCTCGGCCAGCAAGGCGCCCTCGCGGACGAAGACCGCGTTGGCGGCGCGCAAGGAACGCAGGCTCGCGTACTGCTCGAGCGGCAGCACCAGGTGACGGTGGTCCACGCCGGCCCCCGCGTGCAAGCGGCGCAGCAATGCGGACCGTGCCGGATCTGGCGCCACGATCGGCCCGAGGACCGCGGTGATCGCCTCCTGGGCGTACACGTGCTCGGGCAGGACCGACTCCACTGCCAGGACGCGCGACATCTAAGCATCGTGACGTACGACCCGAATACCCGCGCGGGGAGAACCCGCCAGGACTAGCGTTCCGCTCATGATGCACGGCAACGAAGCCCGCCGCCTGGCCCGCGGCCTCGTGCTCGCGAGCCACGCTGCTCCGGCTGCCGTCGTGACCCTTCTGGCTGCCGCGCTCGCCGCGGCCCTCGGCTCCGCATGGGGCACCTTGGCGCTCATCACGGTGGCGGTCGGAGCCGGTCAGCTCTCTGTCGGGTGGTCCAACGATTGGATCGACGCTCCTCGCGACGTCGCCGTCGGCCGAACCGACAAGCCCGTGGTGGCAGGGCTCCTCACCGCGCGCACGCTGCGCGTCGCCGCGCTCGCGGCGCTCGCCGTGTGCGTCGCCTCGTCGCTGGCGCTGGGCGTCGTGCCTGGGGCCGCCCATCTCGTAGCGGTGGGTGGGGCGTGGGCGTACAACGCCGGTCTCAAGAAGACAGCGTGGTCCTGGTCGCCCTATGCGCTGTCGTTCGGGCTGCTGGCGGTCTTCGTCGTGCTCGCGGCGCCCGGCCCACGCGTCCCGGCCGGCTGGGCGGTCGCAGCCGCGGCACTGCTGGGCGTAGGAGCGCACGTCGCGAACACCCTGCCCGACCTGGACGACGACGCCTCGACGGGCGTTCGGGGTCTGCCGCACCGGCTCGGTCGCCGCACGTCCGGCGTGCTCGCCCCGTGCCTCCTGGTGGTCGCGGTCGCCGTGGTGGTCACCGGCCCGAGCGGTGCCCCGAATCCAGCCGTCTGGATGGGCGGCGGCGTCGCCGTCGGCCTGGCTCTTGCCGCGGGCGCCGTGGCTGTCGCCCGGCCGCACAGCCGCGCGCCGTTCGGCCTCAGCATGGGCGTCGCGGTGGTCTGCGTGGTGCTGCTGGCCCTGGCCGCAGCCGACATCGCGGTGGTCCCCTGACCCGGTCGGGAGATCAGCCGGCGGCTGCGGGCGCCGTCCATCCCATCGGGGGTAGCGTCGAAGAAAAGGGAAGGCACCATGGCCAACGTCGACAAGGACGCCGATCTCGCCGTACTCCTGCGCATCGGCAACAGCTGGTCACGGGACGTCTCGGACGATGGGTTGTACCTCGCGCGCGGCTACTGGCGCGTGGCCGCCGAGAAGGCAACACGGGTCACCCGAGCGGTCGCGGTCGCTGACGGCATCGTTCGAGGCGTCTTCGATGTCCACGCGTGGCACCCCGCGCCTCCTCGCGGCGACGAGGGCCGGATCGCGTTCGACGGAACGCCGGCCACCGAGAGCGCCGAATGGGTCGGGACCGATGTCTCGAGCATCTTCTCGCCCGGTTCGCAGAACCCGGTGCGGTACGTCCTTGCCGCCGACCTGGACCGAATCCTGACCAGCCGGAGGTCGCGGCACGTCGGCGACGATGACCTCGCCGCGGCGGTCCGGGTCGAGGAGCCGACGACCGCCGAGCAGGTGACCCCCATCGTGGAGGCCTTTGAGTCCGACGTCGTCTGGCACATGGCGCGTGGCGCTCCCGAGCGGTTCCACAGCAACCTGCTCGGCTTCCTGATGAGCACCTACCCCGACGCCACCGCGCCGCTACGCCGCCTCTTCACGCCGGCGTCCTCCGGCGGCGAGCTGACCGTGTGGCGCGAGTGGCGACACATCGACGTCGTCGCAGAAGGCCGAGGGGGGAGCGACCGGTTCGTGATCGAGATCAAGATCTACTCGATCCCCGATGCAGGGCAGCTCGAAGCCCTTGCCTCCGCACCGCTGCCGTGGTCGGCGGGCCACGGGGCACTCGGCGCACCGGACACGACCTACTGGTTGTTGACCCTCATGGAGCCGCCCTTCGTGCTCGCCGCCCCGTGGCGTCCTGTCCGGTTCGACGACGTTGCCCTCGCCCTGGACGCCATCACCCTGGACGTGCTCGGATCCGATCCCGAGCTGTTCGATCGCTACCGGGCCTTCGTCCGTCGACTCGTCGGGCTGAGGGATGCGATCGACCCGCGCAACCAGCTGGACGGGCCGTTCTGGGTGACCACAGCGCTCGGGGACTCCGTGCCCGGAAGTTGGCTGGGGCCGCTCCAGCGAATGCGCTTCACGGGGCTCGGCCATGCCATCGATCTGGAGCACGGCGGACACGTCGCCCTCAAGATCGACCTCACGCGCGGGACGGGCCTCGTGACCCACCTACGGCCGCTGGCGTCGAACATCAACCGGTCCGTGGGTTGGCAGGTGCAGGGCGATCAGCTCCGACTCGTCGCTCTCGTCCAGGACAGCGGATTTCTGGGCAGAGGCATCGAGCACAAGGCACGGAGGGCATCGATCGTCGAGAACGAGTACCTCAACTGGTTCGACTTCCACGCCGCACAGGAAACGCTCGGCGACCTGCTCATCCCCAGGGAGTGGGCGGCAGGGCAGTGGAATCACTACTACCCCAACTTCGTGTACCGCTACCGCAAGATCAAGCCGGGGACGACCACCCGGCAGCTCGCCACCGCCCTGGCTCGGATCACGTCACGCACCGACACATGGGCACTAGCGCACTGACAGCCGATGAACAGGCAGGTCAGCCGGAGGCTGGGCGCGCGACAAGTATCAGGCGGGGCGGAGGGTCAGCGTCCAGGCGCCGGGGGTCGTGCCGGTGAGGTAGAGGCGAGGGCCGTCCAGGGCGTCGGTGCCGCCCAGGAAGGTGAAGGCCTCACCGGGCTCATAGGTGCCGACCACGTCGGGCTCGGGATCGACCGAGGTCTCGATGACCAGGGCGTCGTCGCCGTTGCGCAGCTCGGCCGCGTGGCCGGCCATGCGGTAGACGTCGGTGGCGACCTGCTCGACGCCGGTCAGCGCACCGTCTCCCAGCGCGAGCTCCAGAGACCACCGCGTGGCCGCACCACTGGTCGTGACCTGCAGCTCGACGGCGCCCGGGCCGCCGCGCACGCCCGAGCCCCTGCGCACGACGACGTCGGTCACCAGCTCGACCTCGTCACGGGCTCGTTCGTCGAACGCCATCGAGGCGCTGAAACGTCCGTCGGAGACGAGCCGGTAGCGCCCGTCCGCACGGCGTCGTCCGTCCGCCATCGGCTGGTAGTAGCCGGCGGCGACGCGCTCGTGCAGGTGTGCGATGCCGTCGTCGGCGACCTGCAGGGCCTCGGCACGGAACGGGCCGAGCCCGAAGAACACGCGGGACAGCCGCAGCGACCGCACCACGGCGGCACCGGACCGGAACCTCAGGAACGTCGGGTCGCCCGCCAGGCCCGAACCGATATGACCGACGTGCGGTACGTCGGAACCGCCGTAGACGACGGACCGCACCTGCCCGTGCTGGGCTACCAGCAGCCCGACGTCGGCGAAGTGCCGGACCTGTTCCACGCTCGGCGGCGCGGGCGGGGCCGGGAGCGGAGCGTCGAGCTCGGGTTCGGTAAGCACCTCGAGCAGCGCGATCGCCGCCACCCCTTCGGTGCGCGGCTCCGACCGCGCGGCGCCGGCCGCGCAGGTGGCGCAGCCCCGCACGGCGAAGCGCCGCAGCTGGGTGTGGAAGACCTCCAACGGCATCTGCCCGCCCTGGTCCTGACGGCGCGAGAAGACCGTCTCGACGACGCCGTCGGCATCGGTCAGGTCGAGCTGGCTGTGCAGGTTGTCGTGCACGGCCTGAAGGAGGTCGGGCCGCTGCAGCCCCTCCGCCAGCACCAGCAGCGACGGGTTGCTCACGAACGCCGCGTAGATGGCGCTGCGCTCGGAGTAGAGGCCGTCGCGGTCGGCGTCGACCCCCTCAGCGAGCCACTGCCGCGCCCGGGCGATTGCCCGCTCGTCGACGTCGCGCAGCCGAACCAGCGCGGCGCTGACCTCCCACCGGTGGTTGGGCGTGTGCACACCACCGGTGACCAGCGCGGGGAGGGCTCGCTTGGCGATGCCCCGCAGCTGCTGCTCCAACGGAGCGAGCGCGGGGTCGCCGGCGCGCTCGAGCAGCGTGAGCGTGATGCCGACGTCGTTGAGGGTGAACGCGCTGTCCGGCGGGGACTGCAGGTTCCCGTCGGAGGAGAACAGCCCGCCGGCGCCCTGCAGCGAGGCGAGCCGCTCCGCGAGGGCGAGCGCGGTGTCGACCCGGCGGGACGCGGCCGCCCCTGGCCGCAGGATCCGCAGCGCGACGGCGGTCGCGACCATCCGCATGAGCTCACGGTGGTCGAGCGTGAGCGGATCCGGCTCGCGATCCCACCAGGGCTCGACGAGGTCGGCCATCCGGCCTGCGAAGTTCACGGGAGATCAGTCCTTCAGGCCGGAGTTCATGTCGGCGCTCATGATGTGGCGCTGGAACACGACGAACAGGATCACCATCGGGACCAGGGAGATCACCGACGCCGACAGCAGCACGGACCAGTCGATGTTGTTCGCACCCACGATCGACCGGAGCGCGATCTGCAGCGTGTACTTGTTGGGGTCGTTGAGCACGATCAGCGGCCAGATGTAGTCGTTCCAGCGCCACTGGAAGGAGAAGATCCCCAGCACGATCGCGATCGGCCGCGCGATCGGGAGCATGATCGCGAAGAACGCCCGGATCTCGCCGACGCCGTCGATGCGCGCCGCCTCCAGCAGCTCGTCCGGGACGGTCCGGAAGTACTGCCGGAACATGAAGACCCCGGTCGCGGTGAGGATCGACGGCACGATGATGCCCGCAAGGGTGTTGTAAAGCCCGAGGTCCCGGATCACCGCGAACGTCGAAGGCATGATGACCTCGGTCGGCAGCATCGTCGTGACGAGGATGCAGATGAAGAACGCCTGCAGCCACCACGCCTTGTATTTGGCGAAGGCATACCCGGTCATCGCGGACACCAGCACGGTCAACGCCGTCGTGACGAGCGCGACGATGCCGGTGTTGGCGAAGTACCTCCAGAAGTCGAACCGGGTCCAGGCGGTGGCGTAGCCCGAGATCGTCCACCTCTCCGGGAACAGCGTCAGCGGCAGTCTGAACAGCTCGCTGCCCGGCTTGAACGAGCTGAGCAGGAACCACAGCATCGGGAAGGCGAACAGTGCGGCGATCACGACCAGGAGCAGGGTGAGCCAGGGATTGACACCGCGGAAGGCTGGACGTGGCATGGTCACGACAGGTCCTCGCTCCGGTCGAAGCGCATCTGGACGACGGCGATCACGATGAGGATGACCATGAGCACCATCGACACAGCGCTGGCGTAGCCGATCTGGGCCCGCTCGAAGCCGGTCTGGTAGATGTACTGGACGATCAGCATGTTCTCGGTTCCGGGCCCTCCGCCGTTGAGCGCCTGCACCATGGCGAACTCCTTCATCGCGCCGAGGGTGTCGAGCAGGATCACCATGAAGGACGTCGGGCGCAGCAGCGGCAGCGTGATCCTGAAGAAGCGTTGCGCGGCCGAGGCTCCGTCGATCTGGGCGGCCTCCAGGTAGGACTTGGGGATGTTCCGCAGGGCCGCGATGAACAGCAGCATCGTGAACGCGGTTCCCGACCAGGTGCTGGCCAGGATGACGACGGCGAGCGCGAGGTCGCCGTTGGTCTCCCACTGCTGCGGCGGCAGGTTGAGGAGCGTGATCACGTAGTTGACCAGCCCGAAGTTCTCGCCGAAGATCCAGCGCCAGATGACGCCCGTGACGATCGGGGAGATGAGCCAGGGCAGGAAGAAGAGGACCCGGGCGACCGTGCGGAACCTGGTGGCGGCCGAGACCAGCAGCAACGAGATGCCCAGCGCCGCCAGGTAGTGCGCCGGGACCGCGAACACCGTGTAGAGCACGGTGCGGCCGATCGAGGAGTAGAACTGCTCGTCGCCGAACAGCTTCTGGTAGTTCTCCAGCCCGGTGAACTGCGGGACCCCGACACCGGTGTAGTCGGTGAACGAGTAGTACAGCCCGAGCAGCCCCGGGCCGAGGAAGAACACGGCGAAGAGCACGACGGCCGCGGAGATGAACAGCAGCGGCGCGAGGGTCTGACCTGGCCGCCGCAGCCGGCGGCGGCGCCGTGTTCTCGGTGTCGGCGCCGGCGCCGGTGCGGGCGCCGGCGCCGCGGCGACAGGAGTTTCCTGGGCCATCGGACTCAGCTCGCTGAGCCGAACGCCTCGGTCATCTGCTCACCGATGGTGGTGATGCACTCGTCGACGCCGATCTCGTCGTTGAGGTAGCGGACCACCTGGTCACGCAGCGGGTCGCCCTCGGTGGTCAGGCCCGCGACCTCGAAGCCGAGCTCCATCTGCTTGATCTTGGTGACGATCGGGTCGGAGGCCGCGATCTCGGCGTTGTAGAGCTCGAACGCGTCGGCGTTCTTCGCGTACTCGACCGTGATGCCGTTGACCGCAGGCAGGAAGCCCGAGGTGGTGGCGAGCTCGGTGTAGTTCTTCTTGGTGTACAGCCAGTTGACGAAGTCGAGCGCGGCCTGCTCCTGGCCCGTTCCGTCGAACACGACGATCGAGGCGGCGTTGCCGAAGTTCACGGCCTGCACCGGCTGGCGCGGCGTCGGCACCGAGGCCCACTTGAAGTCGGCGATGTTGACCGCGAAGTCGGCGATCTGCCAGGAACCGGAGTAGTAGGCCACGACGTCGCCGGACTTGAAGAGCGCGTTGCCGTCGGCCTCGCTCAGCCAGACGGAGCGGGGCATGAACTTGTCGTCGTTGATGTCGTAGAAGTACTCGAGCGCGGTCTTGGTGGCGTCGTTGGTGGTGTACGTGCCGCTGCTGTCCGGCTGCCACAGCGTCGAGCCGAACTCGTACAGGAAGGACTTGAGCCGGTGCGAGCTGGCGTCCATGGCCATGCCGTAGGAGGCGCCGGTGGCTTCCTGCACCTGCTTGACGGCGGCCACGAAGTCGTCCCAGGACCACACGTCGCCGTCGAGGTCGGCCGGGAACTCCACGCCCGCCTTGTCGAACAGCGACTTGTTGATGAACAGTCCGACGCCGGTGACGTCGGTCGGGAGCGAGAAGACCCGCCCGTCCTCGTCCTGCGTGGACAGGTCCGCCATGACGCCGGCTGACGTCATGATCTCGGCGAGGTCCTTGGTCGCGTTCTTCCAGACCGGGTCGACGGCGCCGACGCGGGCGAGCGCGGGCAGGTCGTTGGCCTGGGCGGCGTTCGTCAGCCGCGTCGCGAGGTCGTCGTCGGCGATGTCGACGATCTCGACCTTGAAGCCGGTCTCCTTCTCGTACTTCGCGGCCATCGCCGCGAAGCCGCCGCCCTGGTTGGCGTCGCCGGAGAGGAAGAACTGCAGTGTGCCGACCTTGGCAGGATCGGCGGACGCGCCGGACGCGCCGGACTCGCTACCGCAGGCGGCGGTGAGACCGATGACCGCGGCGCCGGTGAGTCCTCCGATGAGAACCTGACGGCGAGTGAAGGTGGAGCTCATTGGGGGGTGCCTCTTCTCTGAGGTGGCCGAACCCGCTCGGCCCGCGTAATGCTGGGAATGCGATTACCGCGGACGTTAACATCGGCCAGGATCGCGGGTCAACGGTTTGTCCGGACATTCTTACGTGCAGTCCCATGAGGGCTGGTCGCGGGCCGCTGAACACTCCAGCTCTGCCGGGCTCGCTGCTCAGAGCAGGCCTGCTCTCGGCAGATCCGGCCTCCTGGGGCGTGCTCCGGGATGCACCGTGGGGTCATGACCGACACACCGAAGCCGCCCCTGTTCGGCGCACACTCCCGACGCGAGCTGTACGAGCGGCGCGTCCTCGTCCTCGACGGACCACTCGACGACGACAACGGGACGCTCCTCATGACGCAGCTGATCGCCCTGGCCACCGAGGACTCCTTGACCGACATCGACCTCTGGATCCACTCCCCGGGCGGTTCGGTGCCCTCCATGCTGGCCATCCGGGACATCATGCGCACCATCCCCAACGACGTCTCCACGCTCGTGCTCGGCATCGCCTACAGCGCGGGACAGTTCCTGCTCTCAGCGGGCACCAAGGGCAAGCGCCGCGCGCTGCCGAACTCGCGGGTCCTGATGCACCAGGGTTCCGCGGGGATCGCGGGCACCGCCGTCGACATCGAGCTGCAGGCCGACGACCTGCGGCACACCCGCGACACCATCCTGCGGCTGGTCTCCGAGGACACGGGACAGCCGGTCGAGCGGGTCTTCGAGGACTCGCTGCACGACCACTGGTACACCGCCGAGGAGGCGCTCGACTTCGGGTTCATCGACACGATCGTGCAGGGCTTCGAGGGCATCAAGCCGCGAAACCGCCAGCCGACCGGATTCAGCGCCGTAGCCGAGGGAGACGCACGATGAGCAGCTACACCATCCCGAACGTCATCGCGCAGCACCCCCGGGGAGAGCGGATCATGGACGTCTACTCGCAGCTTCTCAGCGAGCGGATCATCTACCTCGGCACCGCGATCGACGCCGGCGTCGCCAACGCCCTGATCGCCCAGCTCATCCACCTGGAATCGAGCAACCCGGACAGCGACATCCAGCTCTACGTCAACTGCGAGGGCGGGGACCCGAGCGCAGGCATGGCCATCTACGACACCATGCGCTACATCCGGCCCCAGGTGTCGACGACGTGCGTCGGGCAGGCCGTTGCCGTCGGCGCCGTGCTCCTCGCCGGCGGTGCCGAGGGAAAGCGGGCGGCGCTCCCGCACGCGCGGGTCATCCTGCACCAGCCCGCGGCGCAGGGCCGGGGCGCGATCCCGGACCTGATCCTGCAGGCCGACGAGGTCGTCCGCATCCGTGCGGACATGGAGACGGCGCTCGCCCAGCACACGGGTCAGACCGTCGAGACGCTCCGCGCCGACACCGACCGCGACCGGATCTTCACGGCCGGCGCCGCGCGCGACTACGGACTCCTGGACCACGTGATCGACCAGCGCTGACGTGCGGCTCCCGGGTCGGGCGGCCCGGGAGCGTCACGCCGCCAGCGCGAACGCCGCCTGGCAGGTCGGCTGCCGCAGGGTCTCGCGCACGGGGACCGTCTCGCGGACGACGACGAGGCGTTCGGCGACCGCGACGACCAGATCCACCAGCGTGATCTCCAGCGCACCGGTGATCGCCGCGATCATCTCGCTCGACGGCTCCTTGACGCCGCGCTCGATCTCCGAGAGGTACTGCGGCGAGATCCCGGCCCGGCGGGCGGTCTGGTCGAGGGTCTCGCCGCGCAGGTGACGCAGGTGTCTCAGGCGTTCACCGAGCATGTGCCGCAATAGCGGCTCGCGTGTCGTCGGCGTCGACGGGGCGCCTGGCCCTTCGGGCACCCCGTCGCGCCCTGGGCGCTGGGGCGGAGCGGTTTGGGTCATACCTGAGCGTAGAACCGACCCTTCGGCGGACGTCGGCGCTTCTGCTGAGAGCAGCGCCGCCCGGGGCGTCGCTCAGCCGACGGCGGTGAGCTCCAGCACCATGCCCGACGCCGGCTGCAGCACCGGCAGCGTCAGCCCCGCCCCCGCGACGACGGCGCCGGGGACCCGGAAGCCCTCGGCGTTGCGGGCCCGCGCCAGCCAGGCGGGCTCCTGCCCGTGCACGGCCGTCGGGCCGAACGCGTCGGGCACGCGCACGACGTAGTCCCGCCCCCGGTCGAGCCCGGGGAACGGCACCCGCACCCCCTGCGGGCCGTCCGAGCTCGCCAGCCGCACCCAGGAGAACAGCGCCCGCGCGCGGTCCTCGGACACCGTGCCGTGCAGCAGCGTCTGGTCGTCGGGCAGGTCGGCGTGCACCCGCACGCCACCGTGCAGCAGCCCCCGCCGCGACGTCACGAACTGAGCCCAGGACGCGAGCCGGGCCATCTCCTCCTCGGTGCAGCCGCTGATGTCCCACTCGATCCCCGGCGCGGCGAACGCCGCGGTCACCAGCCGGAACGACAGGTCGGTGACCCGGTTGGTCGTGTGCGCCCGCGCCGCGCCGACGTGCGAGCCGAGCAGCTCGGGCGGCAGCAGCAGCTCGCTCCAGAGCTGGATCTGCTGACGCTCCACGGGGTCGTTGCAGTCCGACGTCCACACCCGGTCGGTGCGCTCGAGGATGCCGAGGTCGATACGGCCGCCGCCCGAGGCGCAGCTCTCGATCTCCAGCGACGGGTGCCGGGCACGCAGCTCGTCGAGCAGGGCGTAGAGCGCGAGGGTCTGCCGGCGCACGCCCGGCCGGTCGCCGTGGGCGCCGCCGCGGACCACCGCCTCGTGCAGCTCCCGGTTGTGGTCCCACTTGATGTAGGCGATGTCGTAGCGCTCCACCAGCTTGGAGATGGAGTCGAACAGGTACGCGTACGCGTCGGGGTGCGCGACGTCGAGCACGTACTGGTTGCGGAAGCTCGCGCCGACACCCGCCGAGGGCGCAAGGAGCCACTCCGGGTGCCGGCGGGCGAGGTCGGAGTCGAGGTTCACCATCTCGGGCTCGAACCACAGGCCGAACTCCATGCCCGCGTCGTGCACCCGCTCGACGAGCGGATCGAGACCGTCGGGCCAGACGTCCGCCTCGATCTCCCAGTCGCCGAGACCCGCGGTGTCGTCGCGGCGCCCGCGGAACCAGCCGTCGTCGAGCACTATCCGCTCCACGCCCACGCGGGCGGCCCGGTCGACGAGCTCGCCGAGCCGGTCCAGGTCATGGTCGAAGTAGACGGCCTCCCACGTGTTCAGCACGAGCGGCTGGGGCGCACGCCGCGGACGCCGGGCGCGCGCCCGGCGGTGGAACCGGTCCGCGAGGCCGTCCAGTCCGGCGTCCGACCAGGTGAACAGCACGTCGGGCGCCTCGTACCGCTCGCCCGGGGCCAGCCGCACCTCGCCGGGGCGCAGCAGCTCGCCGCCACCGATCACGGCCGCGTGGGCGCCCGCGCCCTCGGGCAGGCGCTGCGCGATCCAGCGCTGGTCCCCGCTCCACGCCACGTGGGCCGCCCAAACCTCGCCCGAGCGATGGGCGAACCCCGGCGTGCCGGCGACCAGGAGGTAGGGCGAGTCCAGGCCGGGCTTGCCCCGGCGCACCTCGCGCAGGTGCGCGCCGTCGACCAGTGGCAGGCGCTGCGGCGCCCGCTCGCGGCTCCAGCGGCCGCTGAAGTCCAGGATCTCGGAGGCCCGGGCCGGGATCGGCAGCAGGGTGACGACGTGCGACAGGTCGTACGCCGTCGCACCCTGCGCACGAGCAGGCTCCACGCCGGCAGCGCCTTCCGCTTCGGCGGTCACGCTCCACCGCACCCGCAGGACGCCGACCGCCTCAAGCTCGACCTCCGCCACCAGCTCGAGCCCGGCGATCGGCTCGCGCAGCACGAGCCGCACCGTGCCGCCGAGGCCGCCGGCCGGCCCGTCGACGCTCACCTCGACCAGCTCGGGGCGCGGCGTGGTCGCGGTGCCGCCCCGGTGGCCCTCCAGGCCGGGCAGACCCGACCAGCCGTCTCGCTCGACCGGCAGGAGCGTGAGCGTCCTGGGCGTCTCCGGCGAGTTGGCGACCCGCGCCGTGGCGCCGGACTCCCGCAGCGCGGCGACCCCGTCGGGACCGAGGTCGCCGAGGTCCGCACCCCAGTGCAGCACCTCGGGCATCTCGCCCGCCAGATCGAGCACGAACGACACCCCGGCCGCTCGTAGCACCGCGTATCCGTCACCAGCAGACATGCTTCACCGCCCCGTCCTGAATTTCTTGACAGCGGAAATTTAGTCGCCCTACGCTGGCCGCGGCAACATCGAGGACTGTGAGGTTCCCTGTGAGCGCCGTGTCTCCACCGACCACCTCCCGCCGTCCTGAGCTGCGAACGGCCGCATCGGCGGAGATCTTCGCGCGCATCATCACGCACGGGCCGATCAGCCGGATCGAGATCGGCCGGCTGACCGGGCTCTCACCGGCCAAGGTGACCAAGACCGTCAACCCCCTGATCCGCGACGGCTTCGTGACGGTCGGCGAGCACGCCGAGCACTCGTCCCCGGGGCGGCCGGTCTACCCGCTGAGCGTCGTGTCCCGCTCGATGCTCGCCATCGGCGTCAAGGTCAACGCGGACGAGATCGTCGCCGCCACGGTGAGCATCGGCAACGAGGTGATCGCCTCGGCCCGCCGCAGGCTCAAGCAGCACGATCCCGAGACGGTCACGGCCGCCATCGTGCACTGCGCGCGCCAGCTCATCGAGAAGCTGGGCGACGACGCCGAGCGCCTGGTCGGCATCGGCGTCTCGGTGTCGGGCGACATCGACTCCGTGGGCGGCGTCGTGCGCCAGTCCCCCCTGCTCGGCTGGTCGCGGGTGCCGCTGGGAGAGCGCGTCTCGGAGCAGCTCGGCCTCCCCGTGCTCGTCGAGAACGATGTGCGCGCGCTCGCCAAGTCGGAGCAGTGGTTCGGGCTCGGCGTGGAGGCGGAGAGCTTCGCCATCGTGACCATCGGCGCCGGGATCGGCTGTGGCATCTACGTCAACCGCGACGTGGTGACCGGTGCCCACGGCGTCGTCGGCGAGATCGGTCACCTGCCGCTCGCCTCGCCCGACGCCGAGTGCGTGTGCGGACGCCGCGGCTGCGTGGAGGCGGTGGCGTCGTCGAGCGCCATCCGCGACGCCGTGCGCGCCGACCACGGCGACCCGGCGCTCACCCTCGCGGACGCCGTCCGCCTCGCGCACGCCGGGGACCGCAGCGCCGTCACCGCGTTCGACCGCGCGGGCACCGCCATCGGCGCCGCCCTCGCGGTCACCGTCAACCTCGTCGGGCCCGAGGTGGTCGTCATCGCGGGCGAGGGCGTCATGGAGTACGACCTGTACGAGCGCCGGATCCGCGAGGAGTTCGCGGCGCACGCGTTCGGCGAGGCGGCCAGCTGCCGCCTGGTCGTGCGGCGGCACACGTTCATCGACTGGGCGTGCGGGGCCGCCGTCGCGGCGTTCCGCGACGCGATCCGGCCCACGCCGGCCGGCGCTGCTGCCTGACGTCGCGGGCGGGCCCGTGTGCGAACGGGCACGACGTCGGAAGCCGTCCTGGCTGCCGAGGAACCGACGCCGGGCGACCCGCAAGAGCGGACCGGTGCAGGACACAGTCCGGGCAGACGCCGCGAGCGACGCAGCGCATGCCTGAGGAGCCGAGATGCGACGGAGCAGGTTGCTGCAGGGCTGGACGGTCGCCCTGGTGGCGCTGGTCGGCGGCTGCGCCCAGACGGGTGCTGCGGGTGGGGCGCCCGTCGGCGGCGCATCCGATGATTCCGGCGAGTACCTGTGCCAGGGCACGCCGGTCCCGGCGGCGGTGCTGACCGACGGCGCCACCGCCGACCAGCTCGGCGAGGAGGCCGCCGCGGCGCTCGACGGGGCGAGCGTCCCCGACATCGAGCCGGAACAGTGGCGGGTGCTGACCGACAGCAGCACGCAGGTCTACCTGATCCGGGAGCTGCCCGAACCACGGGACCTCGACGGCGAGCACCGCACGCACGAGCTCCTGGGCATCGAGTGGGTCGACGAGACCGAGGAGGGCGGCGAGGGCTGGCAGCTCTGGCAGAACGGCGACTGCGCCCTGCGCTACGACCTGGGCGGCCTCGGCGACGCCATAGTGGCGCTCGATCCCGACAACCCGCCCGACCCAGCGTCCTCGCAGGTGCAGCTGCTTGTGACGGAGACCGCGTGCGCGGGCGGCAAGGCGGCCGACGGCCGGGTGACGCTGGAGCACCTGGCCCAGCTCGACGACCGGGTGGAGCTCGTGATCGGCGTCGAGGCCCCGCCGGGAGACGCACAGACCTGCCAGTCCAACCCGCCGACGCCGTTCACGGTCGAGCTGGACGATCCGCTCGGCGAGCGGACCTTGCTGGACATCGCGGTCTACCCGGAGCGGGAGCTGGCCGCCGTGGCAGAAGCCTCGTGAGGACCGGTCCGAGGCTTGACGTGAGGTCACGGCGCCACCCGTGACCAGCGCTCAGGGGGGCCAGCCGGCGAGGTGCTTGGCGATGACGACCTGCACCTCGTCGAGCTCCTCGGCCGTCAGAGGATGCACGGCCTGGTAAGCGGCGACGAACGCGTCGCGCGCGTTCGGCGGCGTGGGCGCCCAGTTGTGATAGCGCGTCCCCAAGAGGACGGCGGCCTTGCCGAGATCGTCGACGCGCCGCGCATACCGGGCCTCCTCCAGGTCGAGCACCGCGGAGATGCGGCCGCCCACCCAGAGGATGTTGGCCGAACGGAAGTCGTTGCCCACCAGCTGCGTGCCCGACCGCCGCGGCTTGCGGGTGGGGACGACGTCGGGGTAGGCCGCGAGCTCGGCATGCAGGGTCGAGAGCATCTCGCCGGCCGCCCGAACCTGCGCGGCGTCGGCCACGTCGAGGAGGTCGCCCGGCACGACGTTCTGCAGGGCGAGAGAGAACCCGTCGAGCTCCAGCTGGAGACGTCCGTCCCGCGCGGGCTGTGGCGCCGACACCGGCACGCCGCGCTCGTCGAGCCAGCAGGTGAGCCGAGCGATCGCGGCGAGGCGCGTGAAGGCCGGCGTGTGGGCCGACCACTTCGCGATCATCCGCCGCTCGCCCACGATGATCCAGGCCATGATGTTGCCCGAGCTGATGACGAGCCGTTCGCACGAGCTCAACGCCAGGCCCCAGTACTCGGCGAGGACGTCGGACAGCCAGTCCACGGCCGCCGTCGGCGACTCGAAGCGGAATCGCCGGGCCAGTGCCTTGGCCGGATCCACGGCCTCCCACAGCATGCTCAACGACGGCGGGCTCGGCGCGAGGGGCTCAGGCATGGCCCCAACTCAACCACGCTCCGTCGCCCGGGCGGCGTCCCGCCACGTGAGGTAGCCGCCGTCGAGGTTGCGGACGTCGTAGCCGAGCTGGGTGAGCAGCCGGGCCGCGGTGTGCCCACGCTGGCCGACCTGGCAGTGCACGACGACGGGCGCCCCTGCCGGGATCTCGTCGCGCGCGCGTTCGCGGAGCTCGTCGAGCGGCACGTTCAGCGCTGGGGACGGCGCGCCGTCGACGACCAGCTCGACCGTGCCGCGCGCGTGCTCGGCGGGCGTGCGGACGTCGACGAGCGTCGCGCCGCCGCGGACCAGAGCGTCCAGCTCATGCCACTGGACGCTGCGCGTGTCCCCGGTGCGCAGGTTGTCCGCGACGTACCCGAGCATGTTGACCGGGTCCTTGGCCGACCCGTAGGCGGGCGCGTAGGCGAGCTCGAGGTCCGCGAGGTCGGACGCCGTCAGACCTCCCGCGATGGACGTGGCGAGCACGTCGATGCGCTTGTCGACGCCGTCCTTCCCCACCGCCTGGGCGCCCAGGATCAGGTCGGTGTCCGGGTCGACGAGGAGCTTGAGCGCCAGCGGGCTGGCGCCCGGGTAGTAGCCGGCGTGCTGGCTCGGATGGGTGTGGATGGCGCGATAGGGCCGGCCCTCGGCCCGCAGCCGCTTCTCGTTGCGTCCCACCGAGGCGGCGGTCAGGCCGAACACCCCGACCACGGCGGTCCCGATCGACGGGCGCATGCCGGTCCGGCCGAGGATCACGTCCGCGACGTGCCGCCCGTGCCGGTTGGCGAGGTTCGCGAGCGGGATGAGGGTGAACGGGTCCGGCTCGCCCGGCGCGGCGAGGGCGTCGCGCTTGACCGCGGCGTCGCCGACCGCGAAGACGTCCGGGACCGAGGTGCGCAGGTCCTCGTCGACGAGGACGCCGCCGCGCGGGCCCAGGTCCGCGCCGGTCATGGCGGCGAGCTCGGTGTCGGGCCGGACGCCGACGGCGGCCACCACGAGGTCCGCCGGCACCTCGTCGACGCGGCTGCCCGCGGCGTCGGCGAGCATCGCCGTCGTCGGCGTGAGCGCGGAGACCTGCGTGGACGTCCGGACGTCGACGCCGTGGGACGCCAGCTCGTCGCGGACCCGGACGGCCAGCTCGGGGTCGAGCGGCGGGAGCACCTGGTCGGCGAGCTCCACGAGGGTGACCGCGAGACCGCGGCGGACGAGGTTCTCGACGACCTCCAGCCCGACGAAGCCTCCGCCGATGACGACGGCGGTGCGCGCGCCCGCGCCGTCGTCCGCCCCGTCGATCGCGGCGACCAGCCGGTCGGCGTCGGCGACGTCGCGCAGCACGAGCGCGCGCTTGATGCCGTCAGCCGGCGGCACGACCGGGCGGGCACCGGGGCTCAGCACGAGCCGGTCGTAGGTCTCGGCGTACTCGTCACCGGTCCCGCCGTCGCGCACCGTCAGCTTGTGGGCGACGGCGTCGACGCCGGTGACCCGGCTCCGCACGCGCACGTCGAGCCGGAACCGCGACGCGAGGGACTCCGGCGTCTGCAGCAGCAGCGCGTCGCGGTCCTCGATCAGCCCGCCCGCGTAGTACGGCAGCCCGCAGTTCGCGTACGAGACATGGTCGCCTGCCTCGAGCACGACGATCTCGGCGTCCTCGGACAGGCGGCGGAGCCGGGTGGCGGCGGACATGCCCGCTGCCACTCCCCCGACGATGACGATCTTCATCTGGGTCCTCAATCTTGTTTGACGGCGCTGTTTGACGGCGACAATACCCCGGGGGGTATGCTCCGACCAACCTGACAGAAGGAGACCATCATGTGTCGAGCTGTGACGTGCAAGGACTGTGGCAAGACGACGTGGGCGGGCTGCGGCGAGCACGTCGACCAGGTGATGGCGGGCGTGCCGCGCCGCGACCGGTGCGAAGGCCACACCAAGGAGCCGGCCGAGGGCTCGTTCCTGTCCCGCCTCTTCGGGCGCTGAACGGAGGATCGATCATGGATCTCGACCCGCAGGAGATGAAGCAGGTCTCGAACCGGCTCAAGCGAGCCCAGGGACAGCTCGCCGCGGTGGTGCGCATGGTGGACGAGGGTGCCGACTGCGCGGACGTGGTGACTCAGCTCTCCGCCGTCTCCAAGGCGCTCGATCGGGCGGGTTTCGCCGTCATCGCCACCGGGCTGAAGCAGTGCCTCGCCGACGAGGAGAGCGGCGGGCCGGAGATGCAGAAGCTCGAGAAGCTCTTCCTGTCCTTCGCCTGACGACGGGGAGTCCGGGGTCCGGCCGACCACACCACAACGGAGAAGCCGCCGACCCTCACAAATCGCCTACAGTGGACTCGCGCCCCCACCCACGCCGTCCTGGGAGATCCACGTGAGTTCACACCCGCGCGAGTTCCGTCTGCTCGTCACCGGTGGAGGGACCGGCGGACATACCTATCCGGCACTAACAACGCTCCGCACCCTCCAGGCGAGGCTGGCCGAGGCGGGCACCGCCGTCAGCGTCCTCTGGGCAGGCACGGCCGCGGGGCTGGAGGCCAAGGTCACCGAGTCCGAGGGCATCCGCTTCGTGCCGGTCGCCACGGGCAAGCTCCGCCGGGCGAGCAACCCGCTGGGCATGCTGACGCCGGCGAACATGAAGGACATGGCGCGCGTGCCGCTCGGCGTCGCGCAGGCCAGGTCGATCGTCGCCGACTTCAAGCCGGACGTGATCCTCTCGACCGGCGGCTACGTCGCCGTCCCGATCGGGATCGCCGCCGGCATGCTGCGCCGTCCGCTCGTCGTGCACGAGCAGACCGTGCGGCTCGGACTGGCCAACCGACTCCTGGCCAAGCGCGCGACCCGCGTCGCGGTCTCCTCGCCCTCGACCCTCGAGCTGCTGCCCGAGATCGTGCGCGAGCGGACCGTCGTGACCGGCAACCCGGTGCGCGCCGAGGTGCTGGCCGGCGAGCCGCTCAAGGCCGTCGACGCGCTCGGCCTGGACTCGTTCGACCCGGACCTCCCCGTCCTGTACGTGACGGGCGGGGCGCAGGGGTCCGTCCAGATCAACACGGTGGTCACCAAGGCGCTGCCGTGGCTGCTCCAGCACGCGAACGTGATCCACCAGAGCGGGCCGAACAACCTCGAGACGATGATCGACCGGGCGACCGAGCTTCCGGCCGACCTCGCGGCGCGGTACCACGTGCTCGGGTTCGTGGGTCCGGAGCTGCCGGACGTGCTCGCCCTGGCGGACGTCGTCGTCTCCCGCAGCGGCGCCGGCACGATCGCGGAGCTGACCGCACTGGGCAAGCCGTCCGTCCTGATCCCGCTGCCGTCGTCGGCCGGGGACGAGCAGGCGCACAACGCGCGCCGGCTCCAGGACCTCGGGGCGGCCATCACCCTGGAGGGCGACGTCCACGAGACGGACCTCCGGGCGGCGCTCAGTCCGCTGCTCTCCAACGCGGGACGGCGCCAGCGGATGGCCGACGCCGCCCGCGAGCACGGGCGTCCCGACGCCGCCGAGCGGCTCGTCGACGTGCTGCTGGAGGCGGCGCGGCCGATCAAGGCGTGAACGGCCGGGCCGCCAGCGCAGCGCCCGGTCATTCCGTGACGAAGTCCGCCATCATCGCCATGTCCTCGTGCTCGAGGTTGTGGCAGTGCAGCATGAACGCCCCCGCGTAGTCCGTGAACCGGACCGCGACCTCGACTCCCCCAGCGGGCCGCACGTCCACGGTGTCCTTCCAGCCGGCGTCGTACGGACCGGGCCCGCGGTTGTTCCGGCTCACCACCTGGAACGGGTCGAGGTGGACGTGGACCGGGTGGTGGACGTCGGTGATGAAGCGCCACACCTCGATGTCGCCCAACCGGGGACGGGCCAGCGAGCGGCCCGGGCGGTACGGCTCACCGTTGATCGTCCAGCCGTGGTGCTCGCCGAGCTGGAAGCGGAAGGTCCGCGTGGTCGTGGCGCGGCTGAGATCCAGCGGCTCCACCGACGACAGCCGCTCCGGCACCTGCGCGTCCTCGTCCACGCGGGCCGAGGAGACGTCGAAGCACATCACCTCCGTCGTCCGGCCCTCGCCGAGGCGGTTGAGGAGGCGGACCCGCGTGCCCGGCGCGAACCGCGCGAAGTCGACGACGACGTCGAACCGCTCGCCCGGCGCGACGTCGATCGCGTCGTGGGTGATCGGCCGCGCCAGTAGCCCGCCGTCGCTGCCGACCTGCACCAACGCCCCGCCGTCGGACGGCTGCGGGTCGAGCTCGAGCCGGTAGCGGCGCGCGTTCGAGGCGTTCAGGAACCGCAGCCGGTAGCGGGCGCGGGCGACGTCGAGCGCGGGCCACGGCGCACCGTTGACCAGGACGACGTCGCCGAGCACCCCGTCCATGTACCGATCCTGGACCCCGTGCTCCGCCATCGACGGATCGACCAGCGGGTAGTGGAAACCGCCGTCGGCCGCGAAGGAGCGGTCGGTGATCATCAGCGGGATGTCCCGGTCCCCAGCGGGCAGGTGCAGGGCGTCCTCGGCGTCGTCGTGCACGAGGTGGAAGCCGGCCAGGCCGCGCCACACCGCCGGCCCCGTGAAGCCGTGCTGGTGGTCGTGGTACCAGAGCGTCGCCGCGCGCTGCTCCATGGGGTACGTGTAGTCCCGCCGGTCGGCCGGCATGACCAGGTCCATCGGGTAGCCGTCGCTCTCGGCCGGGGTGTGGCCGCCGTGCAGGTGGACGACGGTCGGGCGCGGCAGCTCGTTCCGGTGCCGGACGGCGGCGCGGCGCCCGCTGCGCGACACGATCGTGGGGCCGGGGAAGCTGCCGCCGTAGGTCCACGCCTCGGTCCGCAGCCCGGGCAGGATCTCGAGGTCGGCGACCTGCTGGACGACGTCGTAGTAGTCGGTGGTCCCGTCCGAGCTGGTGGGCCGAAGAACCGGCGGCACCGGGAGCTGGATCTCGAACCGGCCGGGAAGTGGCGCCTGGCTCGGCAGCACCAGACCGGGCTGTCCCGGACGCAGGAGGTCCCGACCGGCGAAGCCCGCCGCTCCGAGCGCCACGGCCGCACCGGTCAGCCCGAGGAATCCGCGGCGGCTGACCCCGCGCGTCATGCCCTACCTCGACCGGGCGCGGAGTTCCGGTATGACCAGACGGCCACGAACGCGACGCCGATGCCGAGCGCCACCGCGACCGGCAGGTGCAGGGCCAGGATGCGCGACTCCCCCAGCGGCCACAGGACGAGGGCGACCACGACCTGGGCGATGCTCGCCCGGAGCGGCCACGACGGTCCCCCGCCCCGCTTCCAGACGGCGACGCACGCGCCGGCCTGCAGCATGATCATGACGGACGTCGCCGTACCGAGCCGCGCGTGCCCCTCCAGAGCCGGGTAGAAACCGGACAGGAATCCGCCGGCCAGGGTCGCCTGCCCGATCATCCCGGCCAGCGCGAGCGACGCCGTGATCCGCAGGAGGACCCACGGCCACAGGCTCGCTGGGCGCTGCTCAAGCGGCGGGCGGGCCGCTTCTTCCGGGCCGAACTCGCCCGTCGGTTCTGGCTTCACACTCGGTTGCTTTTGTCCCATGCCAACATGACGAATCAGGACCCCGAAATGTGAGACCGGCCAGGATCTCGATCGGGATGCGGAGCCACTGGGTGGGGGTCATGGTCGATCTCCTGGAACGGAGTCCTTGGCCGGCCACCAGCGAGTGCCGTTGGCACTGTCTTCGATGACGATTCCTCTGCTCATGAGTTCGTCACGGATCTGGTCCGCGCCGGCGAAGTCGCGTGCGCTTCGCAGTTCGGCGCGACGGGCGAGCGCGGCCTCGATCTCGGCGTCGTCGACCGTGTGGACGTCGAAGTCGAAGGCGTCGAACAGCTCGTTCACGCGCTGAAGGAGACGCTCAGCGGAGGGTCCCGGTGAGAGTTCGCTGCGGTTCTGCTCGCGGATGTACTCGAACAGAGCGGCGAGCGCGGCCGAGGCGTCGAGGTCGTCGTCAAGACGTTCGACGATGGTCGCCCACGTGGCCTCTGCGGCGTCGACTGCCGCGGTCGACTCGTCGACGGACCGGTCGACCTGGCGGGCGAAGTTCTCCACCCTGCGGCGTGCGCCGCGTGCCTGCTCCAGCGCGGTCGCGGAGAGCTCCATCGACGACCGGTAGTGCTGGGACAGGAACGCGTAGCGCAGTGTCCGGTAGTCGCTCACAGCGAGCGCGTCACGGATCGTGAGGAAGTTGCCCGCGCTCTTCGCCATCTTTGCGCCGTCGACCCGGAGCAGGCCGGTGTGCACCCAGTGGCGTACGAGCGGTTCCTTGCCCGACGCCGCTTCCATCTGGGCGATCTCCGCCTCGTGGTGCGGAAAGATCAGGTCGACCGCACCACCGTGCAGATCGTACTGAGGGCCGAACAGGGCCTCGGTGATCGCGGTGTCCTCGATATGCCAGCCCGGGCGGCCTGGTCCCAAAGGTGTGTCCCAGAACGGCTCGCCAGGCTTGCGGGCCTTCCAGAGAGCGAAGTCACCGCGGTTGCGCTTGGCGTCATTCTCGTCGATCCGCGCGACGGAGTCGCCCTCGGCGACCTCGGTCCGCCCGGACAGCTTTCCGTACCCGGGGAACGTCGACAGATCGAAGTACCACCCGTCGTCCAGCTGGTAGGCGTGCCCACGGTCGACGAGCGCCCGGACCTGAGCGACGATCTCGTCGATGTGGTCGTGGGCGCGTGCGAAGACGTCCACGCTCGTGTTCCCGAGCGCGGCCATGTCCCGCTGGTACGCGCCCTCGAACTCGGCGGCAAGGTCACGCGGATCGCGGCCCGACTCAGCGGCCCGCCGGATGATCTTGTCGTCGACGTCGGTGATGTTCTGCGCGTACGTCACCACGAGGCCGCGAGCCCGCAGGTAGCGGGCGAGGAAGTCGAACTGGGTATAGGTCTTCGCGTGCCCGACGTGCGCGAGGTCGTACACCGTGGGTCCACAGACGAACATCCGCACGACACCCGGCGTCATCGGCTCAAGCGGCTCGACGCGTCTTGTCAGAGTGTTGTACAGGGCGATCGCCATGCGTTGTCTCCAGATCTTCCCAAGGGAGCGAGGAAGGTAGCTCGGTGAGCTTGCGAGGCACGGTCGGCGGCATGCCGTCCAGGGCTCGCGATCGTCGGCGCTGGCATCTTCCCAGACCAGCGGCGCGCCGTCGTGCCATATTCGCGCTGCGGCGTCAGCGCGCGAGCGGGAGCTCAAACCCGGCAGGGCCGTCGTCCGCGAGGCTCGCCCGCCAGTGGGCCCGACGGCGTCCTTCGTCGCCTCGGGGATAGGTGAGCCCGGCCTCCTTCACGGCCGACTCGATGGCGCGCATCGTGACCCCGGTCCCCGCCGGGACCGGAGCGTGCCTGACCCTGGAGCCGTCACGCAGGACCCACACCTCGGCGCGGCTCAGGCCTGCGTTTGTGCCGTGCCAGACCCGCACCACGACCGAGTGGCTGGGTGCCGTTCGGACGGCGGTCGCCAGCTGGGCCGCGAGCCGCGACATCGACGTCGGATCAACCTCGGCAGGGAGCAGCGAGTGCAGGACCGCGACGGCTCCGTGCTGCTCGATCGTGCCCGTGACCTCGTCCGCCGCCTGCCGCACGAGCTCCGGGGCATGGCCCATCGCCACACCGCGTCCTGCCCAGCCCAGCATGTCCAGATCGTTGGCACCGTCACCCACGGCGACTGTGGCCGCGGACGGGATACCGAGGCGAACTCTCAGTCGTTCGAGAGCGGTGGCCTTGCTCGTCCCGGGCGCGGTGAGGTCGATCCAGTCAGCGCCGGCCGGGTTGACCGTGACGCCCGTTGCGGCCAGGTCGTCCACGGTCATGGTGCCGTTCGAGGACACCGCGAAACCCTGAGTCAGCCCGAGTCTGGTGGCTATCGGCATCAGGCCGACCAGCGAGCGACCTGTCGCCAGGACAACCTCGTGCCCCGCTGCCCGCACGAGATCCAGCGCATCGACTGTCCCGGCTGGGACCTTTCCGTCATGGCCGAGCAGGGTCCCGTCGATGTCCAGGGCGAGCAGGTGCCGGGTCCTCGTCGATGTTGTCGTCGTCATCGCACCGTCCCTAGGACCCGTGCCAGATGAGTTGCCACGCAGCTGGGGACAAGGCCGGCTCCGCACGCCATCATCACGGACTTCTTCGCCTCTGATGTCATACGCCAACAGTCCCCCGGCAGGTAAACCGGGCACTAGATACCTGATGTCGTCCTGTCTGTAGGCCAGATGTAGGCCAGACTCGGACGCATGGGGATGGGAGACCAAATCCGCCAGCGCAGAATAGAACTCGGCTGGAGCCAGGACAGGTTGGCTGCAGAGGTGTGCCGTGTGGCGGGAGTAGAGATCAATGCGTTAGGGCGCCAGGAAATCTATCGATGGGAGAAAGGGAAACGGACACCGCGCGAATGGCTTCCCTTCATTGCCAAAGCTGTCGGTCTCGCGCAGGAGGAGTTGGCCGCACCCGAGGTCCCCGTGGCATATGGGGTCTCGCTCAGAGGCATCTGGCACAGCCACTACACGTACGAGAGCACTGGGCGGGGCCCTATCACGCGGCACCACCACGTGGTCATTCGTCAGGAAGGCAACCGGCTGTCTGCAGAGAGCCTGCGAGAATCCAATGACTCTCCGGTGTCCCTGTCAGTGACTATGCGAGGGCCTATCGGCACGGGTACATGGACGGAGCACACAGCCGTCGACGGTTACTACCAGGGGGCCGTCTACCATGGCGCGCTGCAGGTCATCGTGGATCCCACAGGGCGGACCATGACGGGCAAGTGGGTCGGGTTCGACACGGAGTTTCGCGTCGACGCCGGCTCCTGGACGCTCGACCTCGTCGACACCGCCACGGACGAAGCGACGCTTGAGCGGTACAGCCGAAGCCCTGTGGAGCCGGACGCCGTCTGAGATCCCTGCCCCGACAAGAACGGACCACCCATGACCCTCCCCCGCAGCGACAGCTCCTGGATCGACGGTGCGGTCGACGACGACGTCGTCACGATCGGCGACCCGCGCCTCAAGGCGCTCACGGCGACGATCGAGTCCGGCGAGGCCGCGGAGCTGCTGAAGACCCTGGTCACCCGCCTGCGGGACCTCAACGGCGCCGGCCTGGCCGCGCCGCAGATCGGCGTCTCGGTCAGGGCAGCGATCGTCGAGGTCCGCAGGACCGACGTCTTCCCGGACCGGCCCGAGACAGGGCTGATCCAGCTGCTCAACCCCGTCATCCTCGAACGCTCCGACGAGACCACGCTGGACTGGGAGGGCTGCTTCAGCGTGCCCGGCTACCTGGGCGAGGTCCCGCGGGCGGAACGCATCACCGTCCGGTACACCGCCGAAACGAGCGAGACGGTCACCCGGGAGTTCGAGGGCTACACCGCCCGCGTCGTCCAGCACGAGATCGACCATCTCGACGGCCTCGTGTACCTCGACCGCATGCCCGATATGGCCAGCCTCACCACCGCCCAGAACTACCTCGACCACCACCGCCCGACGCCAACGTCAAGCCGGTAATCCCCGCCGCCAGCCCGACGAGCTGACTCGTGTTCAACAGGCTTGGCAGAGCCATCACTCGCCCGATTACGGCCGCCTCGCGCCTGCTGAATCAAGGTCAGCCGCTGGCTGACGCCGAACTAGTCGCACCCGCTTCATGCGCCTGCCGCCAGGGGGTCCTTGTCAGTCGGCGACGAGATCTGGCCGTTGCGCAGTCCGACGCGGCCATGACGTCGTCTGCGGATTTCCGTGCATGTCGTCGAACGTCATCGTCGCCCGCATAGCAGTGGTGAGCCAGATCTCGGCGTCGAACCGAGCTCGAATGGTACGCGTCCAGGAACGAGTCGCCCCGCCGAGAAGGACCGTCTGTTCAAGGGCCAGAGACGGCGCGGGCTCGTCGGTGGTCCCGTCGTGGCGCAGCCGGCGGACGGGGCGGTCGAAGTGGATCGTGCAGTGAACATTGTCGATCGGCATCCGGCCGGGGTTCGTCAGAGTGATCTCCAGCACCCACACCGCGAACCCATCGGGAGCATCCGGCTTGTGCGGCGCGATCGTCGCCTGCCACATCACTGAGACGGCCCGTGTCTCGAGCCTCTCGACCTCGCGCTGCTGCCGGACCAGCTCGCGAACCTGCCAACCTGCGAACACCGCCGCTGCAACCGTCGCCACCGCGACGAAGAGATCGGCTACTCCTTGGGCATCGAACACGGCCCCATCCTGGCACTACTGCGTCACTGCACGCGAGCCTCTGACCAGCGGTGATCACCCCGGCAGGATCGTCAACCGTCAGCTCCAGCCAGCAGCCGCCGGAGCCGCAGCCCATGCCCTCGCAGGCCAAGCCGGGCATAGCGCCCGGAGCGTCGCTCCGGCCGTGCCGCAGCACGATGGGTGATACTGACGGACATTTCACCCATCTCAAGGGAGTGGTGTCCATGATCCTGGTTGGCCCGCTCGCGGCCGGGAAGTCCACGCTCGGCGCTCTCGTCGCGGAGCGCCTCGGACGCCCGTTCGTCGATATCGACGACATCGCCTGGTCCTACTGTGCCGAGGTCGGCTGGACCCTGGACCGGCTCCTCGAACGCGACGAGGCGGTGGGCTGGGCCGCCGCGGAACGCGAGTGGGAACCGGCCCGCGCGCACGCGGTGGCGCGCACCGTGGCGGACCACCCGGAAGCGGTCATCGCCCTGGGCGCCGGCTACACCAGCTTCACCACGCCGGATCACGCGGAGCAGGTGCGCCAGGCGCTGGCACCGGTCCCCGACGTCATCCATCTGGTGCCCAGCCCCGACCCGGCGCGTTCGGTCGCAGTGCTGCGCGAACGTGCGATCGCGAGCAGAGGAAAGGACTGGATCATCGACGGCCATGACTGGATCGCCCGATGGGTCGCGGACCCGTTGGCCGCCGAGATCGCCGCCGCCACCGTCTTCACTGACGGGATCAGCCCCGATCAGTCCGCTGAGCAGCTCGTGCAGCTCCGGGAGTGCCTGCTCGCGGAGCTGGCGGCGTAGACGGTCACCCCTCGAACAGCCCAGCGTTCAGGAACTCGGCCCCGAACGTGCCTGTTTCTATCGGTGTGGCGGACGACGACGGCGCGGCCACGCCGTCAGCGACGACCGAGACCGCACGACCAGCAGCTCACCGGTCGAAGAACTGCACCCTCCAGTCGGTGGTCCAGTTGCCCACCTCGTGCTCCACCGCGATCGGGCCGCTCGTACCGCCCACTATCTGGAACGGCGTGGTCGGGATGGCGGAGTCGAGGCCGCCCCTCACGTTCAGGATGCCGTCGAACCGATCAAGGGTGGCCACCACAGCGAACGGGCCTCCGCAGGAATCGGTGGTCTCGCCGACGTCGGTCCGGACGACCAGCGCGGCATACGACCGTCCGCCCGGGACCATGCCGACACCGAACCAGGGACTGTTGGGGCACTCCGAGGAGCCGGCGTTCGACCACATCAGCACCTGGGAACCCCAGCTCGTTCCAGCCGAGCGGCTGTAGAACCGGTACTCGTCGCCCACCTGCCCGGCCCAGACCAGGCGCGTCAGGGTGTCGCTCGCAGCGAGCTCCGTCTGGTTGCTGGTGCGGAACTGGAAGGTCGGCAGCTGGGTGCTGCTCGCCTGGCGCCAGAGCTTGTTGCGGGCGAGCACCGTCTCGCGCCCCTCTCCCTCGGTCACGAGCCTGAGCCGCGGCCTCGGGTTGTCCACGGTGCCGATCGCCACCGATGGCGACCAGGTACTGGCCCCGGCCTGGATCACGGTCCGCCGGATCTCCGCCGTATTCCCCTTCGGCGCCGCCCAGACCACGGTGACCTTGCCCGCGTTGTTGATGGCCACGTCCCTGGGCACGTCGACAAGTACCGACGGGACGCGGTGGGTGTCCCAGGAGCCGCCCCGATCCAGGCGGCTCAGGTACGACCGCCCGCCCGGAGCGCTCCACAGCAGGGCGGCGTCGCCGTCCGTGTTGCTGACGAGCTTCGACCGCCCGATCTCCTGCGCGGTGATCAGCACGGGATCCTCCCAGCCCGCCCCGTCGAACAGGTAGGACTGGTTCCCGGCGACCGCCATCGCGTAGTCGCCAGGGCCCGCGATCATGCCGCCCGTGGTGACGGGTGGTATCTCGAGGCGGGACCACTCGAGCCAGCGGCCGACCTCGAGCCACGAATGGTCCTGCCTGCCGGGCTCGGGCAGGCTCAGGGTGAATACCCGGCCCGACCCGGAGACCGCCACGTCACGATGCACCTCCCCGTCCGGAGAGCTCCAGCCGAACGCCGGGTCCCCCGGCGCGGCCGACGCCGTCGACAAGCCGGCGACGAGTGATGTGGCAAGGACACCGGCCGCGATGCTCGCGGCCACGACTGTTCGACGCACGACGACTCCAGATGGGCTCAGCGGTGGAAGAACTGCATCGAGTACCGGCCGTCCGGCTGGTCCTCGCTGATCGGGTCGGCGTCGTCGTCCCAGTTCTTGAACTCGACGACGACGGGTCCGGCGGCCGCGGTCGCGACCTGGAACTCGTCGCCGACGGCGAAGTAGCCGAGCGGCTGCTCGGCGAGGACGCGGTCGCCACGATCGACGACGAGCAGCGACGCGATGTCCGGGCACACGCCGTCGCTGTCGATGCCCCGTTCGATGCCGGCCGCGACGTACGACCGGCCGCCGGGGACCATCCCGACCCCGAGCGCTATGGCCCCGAGCCCGGCGTCGGCACGGCATCCGGACGGCGGGGCGGCATGGGACCAGAGGGTGCTCTGCGGGTGCCGGCCCGCGTCGTCGAACAGCACCGAGCGGACCTCGTAGCCGGTCTCGGTGGTGGCAGGCCAGACGACGCGGGTCGTCATATCACCCGTGGCGAGGAGCCCGCGAAGGCCAATCTTCATCTGGTACTCGTGCGGCCGGCTCGTGTGCGGCTGCCGCCAGACGCGGTTGCGCGCGATGATCGTCTCGCGGCCCTCGCCGTCCGAGTCGATCGCGAGGTGAATCTGGGTGCTCTGGCCGGTGCGGTCCACCGTCCCGACCAGCTGGCGCTTGCCCTCCGAGGTGGTGCCCGCGCGCACGCTCGTCCGGATGATCTCCGAGTACTGGTGGGTGCCCGCCCAGATCCCCACCGCCCAGACCACCGTCGTCTTGCCCTGCTCGTTGATGACGATGTCGGCCGGGAAGTCCGTCGGGAAGCCGAGGTCCTGCAGCACCCACTGTCCGCCGTGCGGGAGGCGCGCCAGGATCGCCCTCGTCGGGTCGAACTGCCGCAGGAGCACCGCCACATCGCCCGCCGAGTTGGAGTCCATCACCGCGTCGCGGACCTCGCCGTCGTAGAACGTGCCGATGTCGCCCCACGCGTCCCCGTCGTGGACGCGGTACCGGGCGGGCCCACCCACGCTGAACCTGATGTCCACGGCGTAACCGTCGGCGCCCGTGGCCAGGCCGGTCCAGCTGGCGGGGTCGGTCTCGGTCCGGACCCAGTCGTCCTGATACCCGTCCTCGAGATAGGAGATCGGCTTGTACCCGGGCTCGGAGCTCGCGTCGACGAAGACGCGGCCGGACGGCGCGACCGAGACCTCGCGGTGCGCCTCCTCGGGCCTCGGCTCCCAGCCGGGCAGCGGGTCGCCCGCCGCGGCCGACGCCGGGGGCGCGACCGCACCCGCGAGGAGCATTCCCGCCGCGATGATCGCGGCTGCAGACCGACGCATGGATCCTCCTGAGGGCAGCGTCACGTGCCGCTGCTACCCGGGGCCGGAGGCGTCGTTGCCCGAGGCCGGGGGTGCTGCGGGCCTGCTTCGATGGTGGCACCACCCAGCGGTTTCCGACAGCGCATTCGCCCCAGTTCACCCCGGTGCGGGCGGTTTCGTCCTGCTGGTCCTCTGAGCCAGGCGTCCGAGTTCGGTCCCTTGTCATCGCGTGCATCTGAGATCGGTCCGTTGCCTTGAGATCGGTCGTTTAATGGACCGATCTCAAGGCAACCGACCGAAGTCAGCGAGTTCGGTCGGATGCACCCAGCAACTGACCGAAATCATCGAGCTCGGCCGGTTGCCCCACCAGGCCAGGCCCGCTGACCCGGCGTCGAATCCCGATTGAACCGATCCCCCCACTCACCCGTAGTAGGGGCAGAGGCCGGCAACGGGTCGGCCTGCGAACGAGAGGGGCGGAGCGTGCGCAGAGGAACAAAGGTGGCGGTCGGTATCGGTGCGGCGGTTGTCGTGGTCGGCGGGGCGGCGGCGATCTTCGGGCCGGGCCTGTACGCGGACTGGGCGAACAGCGCGGCGGCCGACGAGCCCACGCTCGAGCAGTCGGCGGTCCCGCTGCCCGACGCCGAGGCGGCGGCCGGCACGTGGACCGTGACCGACGGGTCGTTCGCCGGGTACCGCGTCGACGAGGTCCTGCAGGGCGAGGACGTGACGGTCACGGGGCGCACCGAGGACGTCACCGGCTCGGTCACGGTCGCGGACGGCGCGATCACGGACGCCACCGTCGAGGTCGACATCGCCAGCGTCGCGACCGACGAGCCCAACCGCGACGCGTACTTCCGCGACACCGCGATGCAGGCCGGCGAGTTCCCCACCGCGACCTTCGAGCTCACCGAGCCGGCGACGATCGAGGAGGGCGCGACCTCCGTCGAGCTGACGGGCGACCTCACCGTCCACGGCGTCACGCAGGCCGCCACGGTCGAGGCCGAGGTCGCGGGCGACGCGACCAGCGGCGACCCGGTGCAGGTCATCGGCAGTGTCCCGATCACGTTCGCCGACTTCGGCGTCGAAGCGCCGTCGCTCGGCTTCGTGACGGTGGAGGATAAGGGCAGCATCGAGTTCTCGCTGCAGCTCCAGCCCGGACAGTAAGAACCACGACCAGACCATGACGACGACGCCGGAGGCGACCGGACCGTGACCAGAGGCGACTCGCCCGCGGGCGCCGAGGACGAGCTCCTCGCCGCGGTGCACGACACGCACGCCGGTGCTCTGTACCGGTATGTCGTGCGCCGCACGGGCGACGAGGAGGAGGCGCGCGACGTCGTGCAGGAGACCCTGCTGCGCGCGTGGCGGCACCCCGAGGTGCTCGAACGGTCCGAGGAGCACGTCCGCGCCTGGCTGTTCACGGTCGCGCGCAACCTCACGGTCGACCACCTCCGCAGCGCCCGCCGCACCCGCGAGCGGGCGACCGGGCACGTGCCCGACCGGGAGGAGCGAGACACGACCCAGGCCGTGCTCGACTCGTGGCTCGTCGCCGACGCGCTGGTGTCGCTCTCGCCGGCGCACCGGGCGGTCGTCGTGGGCGCGTACTACGGCGGCCGCTCGGTGGCCGAGCTCGCTACCGAGCTGAGCATCGCGCCCGGGACGGTGAAGTCACGCCTGCACTACGGGCTGCGTGCGCTGCGCCTCGCACTGCAGGAGAAAGGAGTCACGTCATGATCCCGGCGGGAGATTCAGGACACGGCGGCGACCAGTATGCCGAGTGGGACGCCGCGTACGTGCTCGGCGCCCTGAGCCCGAGCGACCGTCGCGCCTACGAGCGGCACCTCGCCGAGTGCGACGCGTGCCGCGCCGCCATGTCCGAGCTCGCCGGCATGCCCGGCCTGCTCAGCACGCTCAGCCCGGCGCACGCGGAGGCGCTCGTCGCGGAGTTCCCCGGGACGGACCTGGCCGACGGCGGCGGGCCCGCCCGGTCCGGCGTCGGCCCGGATGCCGGCCTGGCGCCGGTGGTCCCGCTCGCGAGCCTCGCCCGTGCGGCCCGCAGGTCCCGGCTCCGACGCCGGACGCTGGGCGCTGTGGCCGCGAGTGCCCTCATGGTCGCTGGGGTGGCCGGCGGTTCCGTGCTCGCCGGCCAGGGCTGGTTCGGGTCACCGGACGGTGCGTTCCCGACGGCGCCGTCGGCCGTCGTGGCGGACGCCCGGACGGTCGAGCTGCGTCCCGTCGACGGCGCGGACATGCGCGCCCAGGTGATCGCCACGCCCACGGACTACGGGACGAAGCTGCAGTGGCGCTGCCACTACCCGCCGATGCCCGGGCAGCAGCGGCCCGACGGCGGCTACGTGCCGCCTGAGCCGATCAGGTACGAGCTGGTGCTGGTCGGGCGCGACGGCGGGCGCACGGTGGCGGCGACGTGGACGTGGTCGGGCGGTTCGTCCCCGGGGTTGGACGCGACGGCGGCGGTGCCGCTGACCGACCTGGACCGGATCGAGATCGCTCTCGACGGGCACGAGGAGGCGCTCGCCGCGGCGACGCTATGACACCCCGTGCGGCACGTGGGGCGGTTCGGGCCGGGGCTCCATGACGACCACCACCGTCTCGGTCGACCGGAGCGCGGCGTACCCGTCCAGGTTCGCGTCGATCTCCTGCCACCTGGCCCACAAGCGGTCCCGCTCCTCGCCCTGGGCGGCCCTGGCGACGACGAACCGGGACCCGTCGGCCAGCTCCACCGTGGCCTCGGGGTGCGCCTGGAGGTTGAGCCACCAGTCCGGGTCGCCGTCGGCCCAGCCGTTCATCGCGAGCGCGACGAGGTTCGAGTCGTCCTCGATGTAGGCGATGATCACGCTGTGCTCGCATCCCGTGCGGCGGCCCGTGGTGATCACCCGCAGCGTGCCCCAGCTGCGCGCCCGCGGACGCCGGAGCCCGACCCGGCCGGCCGTGATCCGGTACAGGGCGCGATGCAGGGCCCACACGGTGTGGACGAACCAGCGCGGCGGAACCTGCGGCGCGGACTGGCGCTCGATCGGCTTGTGTTGGTTCGACACGCTGCGCCTCCGGACTCGGGCCGAGTCGCCTGCCAGGTGCCATGCCTTCGCTGGCAAGCCTTCACTACCAGGATAGAAGCCCCGCCTCGGCGGGTCTACAGACCCGCAGACCGGGCGCACCCGAGCCCTTCGGCCCAGATACGCCCGGTCCAGCTGTTGCCCCGGGTCAGCCCCAGATGGCGTCCGCCCACTCCGGGTGGTCGATGAACGGGTTCCGGTTGTGCTGGAACTGCTCGTAGATGACGTCGTTCCGGTTGGCCTCGAAGTCGGACACCGGGTCGGCGTCGTTCCAGGCCAGCAGCGCGGACAGCCTGCCGTGGAGCGGGGCCGACCCGTTGTTCACCGAGTCGTTCGGCTCGAGGTCGGCGAAGCTGTCCTCGCCCTCGTAGCGCACGGCCATGTAGAGGATCATGCGCGCGACGTCGCCCTTGACGTCGTCGCGGGGCTCGAAGGAGTCCGAGTCGGTGTAGTTTCCGGGCGCCTCGCTGACCTCGCTGCCGCCGTTGTCGAAGTCCTTGTTGCCGCGGATGCTGTTGACCTGGACGTCCGCCGGGCGCAGGTGGTGCAGGTCGGTGCCCGGGCCGGTCGCCGTGCCGAAGTCGCCGTGCGACTTGGCCCAGACGTGCTCGCGGTTCCAGTCGCCGACGTCGCCGCCGTTGAGGCTCTTCGCGCGGGACTCGCCGGTGTACAGAAGAATCACGTTGTCCGGGTTGGCGGGGTCCTCGTCGGAGGCCATGAGCCCGTCCCAGACCTGGTCGTACGACACGGCGTCGCTCACGCTGATGATGTCGTTCAGCTCGGACTTCAGCGCCTCGCCCGTCAGGCCCTCCGCGCTGTCGTAGTAGCCGGCCGGGATGTCGGCGGCGGCCTGCGCCGTGACGTCCTGCACCGCGACACCCTGAGCCACGCCGTCCTGTGCGACCGCGCCCGGCGCCGCCAGCACCCCGGCAGCGACGACGAGTGCGGACAGTCCGCTCCCCCAAGCCCGTCCGAAACGTGTGCGCATCGTCGACCTCCGTGTCAGTCGGCCCGCAACCCCCCTGCGGGCCACGGTGCCTCGCCCACACTTCCACGCACGAACCATGACCTGAAGTGACCTCAGTAAACATTGGGTGAAATCTGCCGACATGGCTCACTTTCACCTGTCTGGATGGTCGGTTGTGGGCGCGATTTTGGCGGCTACGTGCCCGTTTTAGGCGCATCGATCACGCCCACAGCCTCAGTCCATCGCGTATGTCCTGACGTAGGCGGCGTCCGCCAGCGAGGCCGGGACCATCCCGGAGGCCAGCACGGCCGCGAAGAGGTCCGCTTCGAGAACACGATCAGGCTTGGAGATCGCGTGATCTCCAAGCCTGATCG
>NZ_JBHUUX010000024.1:0-21458 GCF_042670845.1 Promicromonospora sp. NPDC057138
GTGGGTCGTGTACCAGTTGCTCCCGCTGGGGGGGGTGTGGTTTGTGTTTTAGCCCCCCCCCTCCGTGGCGCCCTCCGTGGGGGTGGGGGGGGGGCGGGCCCCCCCGCCCCCCCCCCCCCCGACGCCATTGCTGTTGGTGCGGTGCTACGGCTGGGTGACGCTGCCCGGCTCCGCCGGGTCGAGGCCGCTGAACACGTTGATCGCTGCAGTGGTCACGTCGTGCGACGTCGCGAAGACGCCGCCGTCCTGGACCTCGGCCGCGCCGGGAAGCGTCACAGGTGAGCCGACCGGGTGGTAGTTGATGCCGTCGTACGAGTAGGACGCCGACACCTGACCGCCCGTGCGGTCCAGCCTGACCCACACGGCGCGGTGCGTGTCGATCCGTGCCTGTGCCGCGGTGTCCAGGTAGCCGTCGCCGTCCGCGTCCCACTGGAAGACGACGCCGTTGCGCGGCGTCACCGCAGCGATCGCATACCCGGCCGAGGCGCCCGGCGCGGTCATGTCGTTGCGGACCATGACCCCGCTCTTGGCCCAGGCGTTCGCGTCGTTGACCGTGTCGACGCGGACAGACACGCTCGACCCGGACGCGACGGAGCCCGCCCGGTAGAGCGCGCCGAACGCGTCGTCCCGCTGGCCGCCCGCTCCCCAGACGTCCGCGCCCGCGGCCGCGACGCCGAACGTGGTTCCGTTCTGCCCGAAGTAGCTGTCGCCCGCGGACGCCGCCGAGGTCCCGTACCAGTCGCTGACCGGCGCCTCCACGGGGCACTGGGTGAGACCGAACAGGTTGGCGTTCAGCGTCGTGCGGTACTCAGGCGCGACGCCGGCGGCGCACATGACGTCCAGCGCCCCTTGCGGCCAGCTCGTCCCGGCGACTGAGACGTTGTCGATGAGCTGGTTGTTCCGCTCCTCCGCGTTCGGGATCTGGGCCCCGCCGGAGTTGTACCAGTTCTCGCGGATCATGTTGTCGCTGGTGTTGTTGCCGTCGCTATAGGCGTTGGTGAATATCCACGGGTTGGTGCCCTGGAGCACGTTCTGCCGGTAAGTGGTGTACCGCGTCCCCTCGTCGAGGTAGAGGCCGACGCCGGAGACGTTGAACAGGTAGTTGCGCTCCACCACGGTGCCCGGGCTGGCCGAGAGGTTGTACAGCGACCCGCCGTCCGCGAACCGTGCCTTGGTGTGGTGCACGAGGTTGCCCCTGACGAGGTTGTCCTTGAGCGTCGTCGGGGTCGTGTACAGGGGGTGCCAGTTGTAGTAGCCGCGGCGGACGTACTCCGCCGAGCCGCCCGCGTCGTTGGCGCCCCAGCCGTAACCCGTGTCGATCCCGTCGTAGGCGACGTTGGCGACCTCGTTGTGCACGATCTGGATGTTCGTCGCGTACGTGCTGAGGATCCCCGAGTTGTCCTTGTACTCGACGGCTACCCGGTTGACCGTGTTGTTCTCGATGCGGATGTCCTTGTTGATCATCCGCGGGTCGCTCGGGTGGTGCGCGTCCTCCCGGACCCCGCCGACGGCGATCCCGTGGCCGCCGACCTCGTTGAAAACGTTCCCCACCACGTCGATGCCGCTGGCGCCCAGGCCGACCCCCGAGAGCATCGCGTTGGCGTCGTTGCCGATGCCGAGCGCGGTCTGGCCGAGGTTCGTGAAGCGGTTGTTCGTGAAGGAGATGTCGTGGGCCGCGGAGACCTGCACCGCCGCCGGCTCCTGGTACCAGGCGTCGAAGCGGGCTCGTTCGAACATCTCGCAGCCGCGGGAGCAGCTCGTGAACGCGTCGTCCGGGCGGTACTCGTACGCGTCCTTGATGAACGCGCCGTTCTGCTGGGTCGCGTAGCCATGGGTGGACGGGCCCAGCCACGAGGTGCCGGTGAACTCGATGCCGTCGAACGCGAGGCCTGTCACCGGCTGGTCGTAGGTGCCGCTGATGCTCATCAGCGACTCCACCTGCGGGAGCTCGACGTCCAGGTCGTCGGGGTCGACGCCGTCACCGGGCTTGTAGTACAGCTTCCCCGCGGACGGGTCGAGATACCACTCGCCGACGTCGTCGAGGAACGCGAGGGAGTTCTCCAGGGACCACGTGGGCCCGGCCAGGAACGAGTTCTGTACGGTGTCCCAGCCCCAGGTGTTGTTGTCCCAGGCGGGCTGCGCCATGGTGATCGTCGAGCCGTCGATGGACTCGACGGGGGAGTAGCGGTTGGTGAAGTCGCCGAGCGACTGGAACTCGATCCGCCCCTGGTCCGGCAGGCCGCTGAGGTAGCTGAGCTGTTGGTTGTTGATGGTCATGCCGGTCGGGGTGGGCGTGACATCCGAGTTGGCCAGCGGCAGGGAGGCGCGCTGGGCGATGATCCCGTTCACGTAGAGCTGGCGGCTGTCGACGCCGCGCGGCGTGTCCGCGACGTAGATGCCGGCGTCCTCGTCGTGGACCGACCACCCGGAGATCGCGGTGGAGCCGGAGATCACAGGGTGGGCACCGGGCGCGGCCGTCCACCGCACGGTGTGGCCGTCGCGGCCGCCGTCCTGCGCGCCGAACTCGAGGGGCTCGGTCACCCGGTAGGTCCCGTCCCCGAGCACGACGGTCACGTCCCTGCCCTTGCGGGCCTCCTGCCGGACCAGCTCCTGCGCGCGCTCGAGCGAGCAGGCGTGCTTCACCTCGCAGTCACCCAGGTCCAGTCCGTCTGCCGCGGCAAAGTACGTGCGGTCCTTGCCCTGCGGCGCGGCCTGCGCTGCAGAGACGGGAACCAGCGTCGAGACGATCACTGCTACGGCGCTCAGGGCAGCCATGGCTCCCGCTCTCCTCGATCGATCCCGGAATCTTGGAACTGGTGTGCGTGACTTCAGTGTCATCGTTCCCGCTTTCTGCTGAGGCGACTGGGCTACCTTGCCCGTCGCGAGATTAGTCACACATATGATGTGTGTGCAATGGTCGAACAGGCCCCGAGAGATGCCCGAGCGATACGATGAGCGATCGTGCGGCCCCTCGAGATCGCGCGCCGGAGGAGGAGAAACACGTGGTTCAGCAGGTACCGACCAGCATGCAGGTGACCCGCAACAGGCCGGCGCTCGCCGAGGCAGTCATCCGGGCGCTGGTGCAGGACGTCGTCACCGAGAAGTACGCACCGGGTACCGCGCTGCCCTCCGCTGCCGCGCTGTGCGAGACGTTCACGGTGAGCCGCACCGTGATCCGCGAGGCGCTCACGGCGCTCGCGGAGAAGGGGCTGGTCGCCGCGCGCCAGGGCTGGGGCACCGTCGTGCTCGACCGGGAGTCCTGGGGACTGCTCGACCCGATGGTCCTGGAGGCGATCTTCCAGCGCGAGGACAGCCTGCTGTTCATGGACCAGCTCATCGGGATTCGAACGGCGCTCGAAGGCCTCATGGCCTCGTCAGCAGCCAGGCAGATCACCGACGACGCCCGTGCCGACCTCGCGCGCCAGTTCGAGGTGCTGAGCGGTTCGCTCGACGAACCCGAGAGGTACGAGGACGAGGACATCGCGTTCCACGCCCTGGTGCACCGCATCTCCGGCAACGAGTTCGCGCGGGCGATCATCTCCAGCATCCAGGGCAAGGCCCGTCTCGTGGCCCAGTACACCGGCGCGCCGCCGCAGGGGCACATGGAGCTGACGCACGAGGAGCACCGGCACATCTTCGAGGCCGTCGTGGGTGGCGACACAGAGGCATCCGCGGAGCTCATGCGCGCGCACATCTCACGGAGCTGGGCTCGCCGGCGACCCAAGAAGTAGATGTCATTCGTATGATAAGTTACCACCCATGAAGATCACGGGGTACCGGAGCCTGCTCACCGTGCACCGGTGGGGTCGGCCCGTCGGGGACGTCAACGGTGTGGTGCGCAGCGGCGTGACCGAGGTGCCGATCGTCCTGGTCGAGACCGACGGCGGCCTCACGGGCGTCGGCCTCGGTGCGCACGACGCGATCGACCGAGTCTTCCCGGCGATCGAGGGGGAGGATCCCCGCGCCGTCTCCGCGCTGTACGACCGGATGCTCTCCTGGGTCTTCAAGGCAGGTCACGCCGGATCGACCTTCGCCACGATCGGGGCGCTGGACATGGCGCTGTGGGACCTCAAGGCGAAGATGGCCGGGGAGCCGCTGTGGCGCCTGCTGGGCGCGCGGGACCGGTTCGTGGCCGGGTACGCGTCGGGCCTCGAGTACGGCCTGGACGACGACGAGCTCGTGGACCTGTACTCGCGGTTCGCCGACCGCGGGTTCACCGGTGCCAAGGTCAAGGGCGGGCTCGACCTGAGCCGTGACGTGGCTCGTCTCGGCGCGGTGCGCGAGGTGCTGAGCCACAACAGCGAGAACCCGGCGCTGATGTACGACGTCAACGAGAGCTGGGGCAGGCACCAGGCGCGGCGGCTGCTGGCGCAGATCGAGGCGCAGGTCGACCTGACCTGGATCGAGGAGCCGGTGCGCCGCTGGGACGTCGAGGGGCACCTGGCCCTGGCGAGGTCGACGTCGACCGCGCTCGCCACCGGCGAGAACCTCACCGGGCTGGAGCAGTTCCGGCCGCTGGTCGAGGCCGGAGCCGTCGACGTGGTGCAGACGGGGAGCGTCTGGGGCCTGACGCACTTCATGCGCGTGGCTGCCTTCGCTCACGCCCACGATCTGCCGGTCAGCCCGGTCGCGTACAACTGCAACCCGCTGGTCCATGCGGCCGCGATGGTGCCCAACCACCTCGTGACCGAGGTGCAGGACCTGTCGTTCCCCGTGGGCCTGTCGGTCGACCAGTCCTTCGAGGACGGCGGGATCGTCCTGGGCGACGAGCCGGGCCTCGGCATCGCCGTGGACGAGGCGGCGATCGCGGCGGACGCCGGGACGGGCTCCTGGGCGACGCCCGCCGGCCCGCACGTCCGTCCGCGCGAGGCCGGTCTGCGGCTGGCGCTGCGCCGTGACCCGGCGGCTCCGCTCACGGTGGCATCGGTCGGCTGACGTCCGGCCCGTGCGCGGCGCGAGGGTCACCCGACATGGTCGGCTGACCCTCGCGGCGTCTTCAGCGGGCCAGCCAGCCGCCGTCCACGGCCAGGACCTGCCCGTGGACGTAGTCGGCGGCCGCGGAGGCGAGGAACACCACGGCCCCGCCGACATCGGCGGGCCTGCCCCACCGGCCCGCCGGGATGCGGTCACCGATCTGCCGGGAACGGACCGGGTCGGCCAGGAGCGCGGCGTTCATGTCCGTGTCCATGTAGCCGGGCGCCACCGCGTTGACGTTCACGCCCTGCGCGGCCCACTCGTTGCACAGCGCCTTGGTGAGCTGCGCGACCGCGCCCTTGCTCGCCGCGTAGGCCGGGACCGTGAGGCCGCCCTGGAAGCTGAGCAGCGACGCGAGGTTCACGATCTTGCCGTCGCGGCGCTCCAGCATGGAACGGCCGAAGGCCTGGCAGAGCTGCAGCACGGCCCGCAGGTTGACCTGGAGCACCGCGTCCCACTCGTCGAGCGGGAACTCGGCGGCCGGGTGCCGGACCTGCGTCCCCGCGTTGTTCACCAGGACGTCCACGGTGCCGCGCGCCAGCACCTCGTCGGCGGCCTGATCGATCGAGCGGGGATCCGCGAGGTCCACCCGCACCCCGGAGACGGCGCGGGAGTGCTCACGGGCGTGCGCGACGAGGTCGTCGGGCACCTCGCCGCGTGACAGGACTATGACGTCGGCGCCGGCGGCGATCAGCGAGCGGCTGATGCCCAGCCCGAGCCCGCGTCCGCCGCCGGTCACGACGGCGGTCCGTCCGGTTAGGTCGAACGGGTTCACGAGCCCTCGCCCCCCTCGTGGGACGCGACCATGACCTTGAGGTACTCCGCGGCCCCGGCGGCCGAGACCGCCGACGCGGCCTCGGCGAGCGGGAAGACCCGGGTCGGCAGCCGGTCCAGCCCGAGGCTGCCGTCGACGACCAGCCCGATCGCGCGCCGCACGTCGTCCGACGTGTAGACGCGGACGCCGCGGACGACGAGCTCCTTGAAGCAGACCTCCCGCAGGTCGATCGGGGTCGGCTCCTTGTGCACCGCGACGATCACCACCGTCCCGCCCACCCGCGTGGCCGCGGTCAGGTCGGGCGCGACGGCGGGGTGGCCCGCCGCGTCGAAGGTGATGTCCGCGCCCTCGCCGTCGGTCAGCTCGAGGGCCGTGGCCGTGAGCGTTCCTCGCGCGGGGACGACGGTCAGGCCGAGCCGCTCGGCGAGCGCGCGCCGCGCGGGGGAGGTCTCGCTGACGATCACGCGCCCCGCCCCGGCGTGCCGGGCGGTCAGCGCCGTGAGGATCCCGATCGGGCCCGCGCCCGCTACCGCCACGGTGTCCCCCTCCCGCAGCCCGGCCAGGTCCACCGCGTGGACCGCTACGGCGAGGGGCTCGACCAGGGTCGCGAGCCGCAGGTCGACGCCGGCGGGCACCTCGTGCAGCACCTCGGGCGGGAGCGCCACGTACCGGGCGAGGCTGCCGGGTACGTCGATGCCGTAGAGGCCGAGGTCGCGGCACACGTGCGTGTCACCGCGGCGGCACGCACGACAGCGTCCGCACGAGATGAGGGGCTCCACGACGACCGAGCTCCCGGCCTGCGGTCCGGTCGGCGCTGCCCGGACGACGCGGCCGGAGATCTCGTGCCCGAGGATCAGGCCGTGGCGGGCGCGGGGGTGCTTGCCGTGCACGATGGCGAGGTCCGTGCCGCAGATCCCCGTGTAGGCGACCTCGACCAGCGCCCAGCCCGGGGGCGGCTGCGGGACGTCGACGTCGCGCAGCTCCAGCGTGTCGTCACCGGTCCAGAGAACCGCGGGCATGGTGGTCACCGGGCACCTCCGGCGATGTCGTGCGTCAGGGCCGTCCGGCCGGAGCCGAGGGCTTGCGGGTTCACGATGTTGCGCGGGTTGCGTCCGGCCAGGACCTCGACGACGTTCTCGATCGTGCGGCGCTTGAGCTCGCCGTAGGACTCCTCGGTGTACCAGGCCAGGTGCGGGGTCAGGACGACGTTGTCGAACCGGGTGAGGGGATGGTCCACCGGGAGCGGCTCGTCCTCATGGGTGTCGATCCCGGCTCCGCCGAGGCGGCCCTCGCGCAGCGCGGCGACCAGGGCCGGCACGTCGACCACGCCGCCGCGCGCGGTGTTGACGACGATCGTCGTGTCCCGCATCAGGGCGAGCTGCTCGCCGCCGATCAGGCCGCGGGTCTCCGGCGTCAGCGGTACGTGCAGCGACACGACGTCGGCGCGGGCGCACAGCTCGTCGAGCGCGACCGTCGACACACCGTGGTGGGTGGTGCCTGGCTCGACGACGCTGTCGTGCCCGATGACGTCGTAGCCGAGGCCGGACGCCTTGCGCGCGGTGGCCGCGCCGATCCGCCCGAGGCCGACCACCCCGAACGTGCGTCCCCGGGTCTGGTAGAGGGGCCTGACGGCCGGCAGGTCCACCCGCCCCTCGCGCAGGCCCCGGTCGGTGCGCGGGATCCCGCGGGCCACGGCGAGCGTGAGACCGATCGCGTGGTCCGAGACGGCCTCGGTGCCGTAGTCGGGAACGTTGCAGACTGCGATGCCGCGCGCGGTCGCGGCGTCGATGTCTATCGAGTCCACGCCGACGCCGTAGCGTCCGATCGCCCTGAGGCGGGGCAGGGCGTCCATGACCTCCGCGTCGATCCGGGCGTACTGCACCAGCAGCCCGTCGGCGTCCCGGCAGGTATGGATCAGGTCGTCACGAGTGCGGTTCTGGTGGATCAGCAGCTCGACGCCGCCCTCGCGCGCTACGGCCTCCTCCTCGAGGAACGCGTCGTGGTCGCACTCGGTCACCGCGATGGTGGGTGGCATGGATGGGCTCTCCTCCGTCGGAATGCCTGTCAGGGCCTGGGTGGTCCGGTGGTCCGCAGACGCATCCGGAGCGAGACGTAGTATATGTGATGACCAATGGCACTTGGCATACATGTTATCTCTGGTAGAGTCTGGCGCGAGGCAAGGGGGCCGAGTCCAGGGCCTCATGACGCGCATTCCAGTCAGGTACTGACGCTGATGAGATAGGAACAACGATGTCCTTGCGTACACGTTCAGCCGGCCGCACGCGGTTCGGGCGGCTCGGCCTTGTGGCGGCCCTCGCAGTGCCCGCGCTTGCGCTCTCCGCGTGCGGCGGCGGCGGATCCGGTTCCGGCGCCGACTCGCCCTACGGCTTCGAGGCCGAGGAGCAGGAGGCCGACAGCCCGATCACGGTGTGGGTCGACGCCTCGCGCGAGCCCGCCGTCGACGCCTTCACCAAGGCTCACCCGGACGTCCCGGTCAACGTCGAGACCTACGACGGCAGCGCCAACGGCTCGGGCAGCTTCCAGACCAAGATCACCGCGTTCGACCAGGCCGGTTCCGGCTGGCCCGACGTCGTCTTCTCCACGCAGAACAACGACGCGGCCTGGGCGGCCGTCGGCCAGACGCCGTTCGCCGCCCCGCTCGACCAGGGGTACTTCGACCAGGAGTTCCTGGACGGGTTCACGCCCGGCGCCCTCGACCCGACAACCGTCGACGGCACCGTGTACGGGCTGCGCAACGACCTCGCGTCCGTCGTGACGTGGTACGACCAGAGCCTGTTCGACGAGTTCGGGTACGACGTCCCCACCACCTGGGAGGAGTACCAGGCGCTCGGGGAACAGGTCGCGGAGGAGCACCCCGGCTACATCGTGGGATCCGTCGGCGACGCCTGGGCGCCCGAGGTCTACTTCTGGGGAGCGAAGGCGCCGATCAACACGGTCACCGGGACTGACGGCTTCAGCGCCGACATGTCCGACCCCACCACCGTGAAGATGGCTGAGACCCTTGACAGCCTGATCGACTCGGGGTCGGTGGTGCAGGACAGCGTCTTCGACGCCGAGTTCGTGAAGAAGTACACGGGGAAGGTGCTCATGCTGCCCGGCCCGATCTGGTTCAGCGGTGCGCTCTTCCAGAACGCGGACTCGCTCGACGCCCCCAAGGGCACCATCGCGGCGGGGCTGCCCCTGGCCTGGGAGGGTGAGGAGCCCGCCACCGGGAACGTCGGCGGCGGCACCTGGTTCATCTCCCAGCACTCCAAGAACCTCGAGGCGGCCAAGACCTTCCTGGAGTTCGTGACCAGCGCCGACGACTACCAGGTCGACCTCGCGGTGGGCCTCCCGGCCTACGCCTCCGCGGCGGACAAGTGGCTCGGGAAGCAGTCCAAGTCCGGGTACTTCGCAGGGGACTTCGCCGAGGACGTCACCACGGCGTCCGGCCAGGTCTGGGACGGGTGGGGCTACCCCCGCTTCAGCCAGGAGGCCGTGTTCGCGAAGACCGTCACGCCGGAGCTCGCCGCGGGCAAGAAGCTCGTCGACCTGCTGCCCGACTGGCAGACGGCCCTGGAGAACGAGGCCCAGGTGAACGGGTACACGGTCGAGTGATGGCGACGGCACAGCATTCCGGCGCCGCTCCCGCTCCGGGAGCGGCGCCGCCGCGGGCACCGGGCGTCCGGAAGACCCGGCACGGCAGCATCGAGCGGAGCCGCGGCCGGATGTCGTACCTCTTCGTCTCCGGCTACACGGTGCTCCTGTTCACGTTCGGCCTGGCCCCCACGCTCTATGCGGCCTACCTGTCCCTGACCAAGGAGGGGCAGTTCGTGGGGTTCGACAACTTCGTCCACGTGATCCAGGACTTCCGGTTCGGGCCGGCGGTGCTGCACGTTGCGTTGTTCGTGCTGTTCTGGCTGGCCGGGCTGGTCCTCTTCGTCGTCGTGCTGTCGCTGCTCGTCCACGGGCTCGCGAGCCGCGGGCTGAGTACCGGGCTCCGGTTCGTCTACTACATCCCGGGTGCTCTGGCGGGTGCGTCCAGCGTGATGCTCTGGCTCTTCGTCCTCGACCCGACGGTCAGCCCGGTCTCGTGGGTGCTCCACGCGATGGGCATGCAGACGTTCGTGCAGACGGTCTCCCCCGGGAACCTGCCGGTGATCTTCGCGATCATCGCGTTCTGGACCGGAGCCGGTGGCTGGATCGTGGTCCTCTACGGGGCGCTGAACAACGTGCCCGGCGAGGTCATGGAGGCGGCGAAGATCGACGGCGCCGGCCGGCTGCGGACCGCGCTCAGCATCCAGCTCCCGATGATGCGCAAGTGGATCTCGTACATGGCGGTCATGTCCCTGGCCGCCGGCACCCAGCTCTTCGTCGAGCCGCGCATCCTGTCCCAGGCGAGCAAGGGCGTGGTCCCCGTGGACTACTCGCTCAACCAGCTCGCCTACCTCTACGCGTTCAAGCAGACCGATCACAACGGGTCGGCCGCGATCGCGATCCTCCTGCTCGTGGTCTCCCTCGGCCTGAGCATGTTCTTCGTCATCAAGGGAGGACTCTTTGAGCGCGACTGACCTGGGCTCCGCTGCCCTGACCACAGGTTCCGGCCCTCGGGGTCGACGAGGGGCCGAGATCGACCCCCGCTCGTGGCTGGGACGCGCCTTCATCGCGGTGGTGCTGACCTTCTTCGCCCTGTTCTTCGCGGTGCCGATCCTCTGGCTCCTGAACGCCACGGCGAAGTCACCCCGCGATCTCCTCACCACCGCGCCGTTCGCGCCCGGGACGTTCGGCGACCTGGCCGCGAACTGGGACGCGCTCGTGAGCTTTCAGGACGGCATAGTGTTCCAGTGGCTGGGGAACGCGGGCCTGTACTCCGGCGTCGCGCTGGTCGTGACGCTCGTGACGAGCATCCCGGCCGGCTACGCGATGGCGCTCGGCACGTTCCGGGGCCGCAAGGTGCTCCTGACCGCGACTCTCGTGGTCATGCTCATCCCGAACACGGCGCTCGTGCTGCCGATCTTCCTCGAGCTCTCGGCGCTGCAGCTCGTGGGCACCGCGGCCTCGGTGATCCTGCCGTTCTCGTTCTTTCCGTTCGGCGTGTATCTGACCTACATCTACTTCTCGTCCAGCATTCCGGCCGACCTCCTGGCCGCCGCCCGGATCGACGGCTGCGGGGAGATGGCGGTGTTCACCCGCATCGCGCTCCCGCTCGCCAAGCCGGTGGTGGCGCTCGTCGGGTTCTTCAGCTTCGTGGCGAACTGGAACAACTACTTCCTTCCGTTCCTGGTGGTACCCGGGCCGAAGGCGCCCATCCAGGTCGGGCTGGCCGACATGCTGGCGAACGTCCCGCAGTTCAATCCCACCTCCGCCGGGGTGACGACGATCGAGCTGCCCGTGCTCGCACTGGCTACCGTGCTGTCGGTGGCCCCGGTGCTGCTGGTCTTCCTGTTCTCACAACGATTCCTGGTGGCGGGCATGACCGCCGGCGGGACGAAGGAGTGACCTTGACGATGGCTGTCGAGCGGCACGGTCTGGTGGTCGACGTGGTCCCGGAGAAGCGCGAGGAGTACCTGCGCCTGCATGCCGCCGTCTGGCCGCAGGTCGAGGCGACCCTCCAGGCGTGCAACGTGCACAACTACACGATCTTCGTGCTGGAGAACACGCTGTTCGCCTACTACGAGTACACGGGCTCCGACCACGAGGCCGACATGGCCCGGATCGCGCAGGACCCGACCACTCAGGAATGGTGGACGCACACCGATCCGTGCCAGACGGCGTTCGGGCGGGACGCCAAGCCCGGCGAGCGGTGGCGCGACATGCGGGAGGTCTGGCACCTGCCATGACGCGCCACCTCGTTGATGCCCACCTTCATCTGTGGGAGCTGGAGCGCCACCCGCAGCCCTGGATCGACCCGGAGTCGATGAGCGAGATCGACCGCGACTTCACGGCGCGGGACGCCGCGGGCGAGCTCGGCGGGCACGGGATCGCGGACGCCGTCGTGGTCCAGGCCGACAACTCCCTGTCCGAGACGGAAGACCTGATCGCCGCAGCGGCGGCCGAGCCGGTGGTCCAGGCGGTGGTCGGCTGGGTCGACCTCCTCGGCGACGTGCCGGCGCAGCTCGCGGGGCTGCGCGGACTGCGCGGGGGAGAGGTGCTCGTTGGGGTTCGCCATCTCGCGCACCTCGAGCCCGACCCTGCCTGGCTGCTGCGGCCGGACGTGACCGCGGGCCTCACCGCGGTGGCAGAGGCGGGCCTGGTGGTCGAGCTCGTGGTGCGCGCGCACCAGCTCCGCGTGGTGACCGAGCTGGCCGACGCGCTGCCCGCGGCGTCGTTCGTGCTCGATCACCTGGGCAAGCCCCCGCTGCTCGCGGGGGGGGCGGAGCTCGAACGGTGGCGTACCGACCTGGCCGGCCTCGCGCAGCGCTCCAACGTCGTCGCGAAGGTCTCCGGGCTCGCGCTCGAGTCCGACCATCGCGGGTGGTCCACGGCCGCGCTGCGCCCCGCCGTCGACCATGCGCTGGAGACGTTCGGGCCGGACCGGCTGATGTTCGGCTCGGACTGGCCCCTGGTCCGGCTCACCCGCGGGTACACCGCGTGGTGGGAGGCCTACCTGCAGCTCACCGCCGCGCTCGGCGACTCGGAACAGGAAGCCATCGACCAGGGCACCGCGCGACGCACCTACGGGATCGCACCCGCTCGGGTCGCGTAGTCCAGCACCGCGTTCGCCACGGTCGCCGCTTACGAGGGAGTGAGCCGGTAGACCAGGCCCGCTTCGTCGTCGGTGACGTAGATCGACCCGTCCGGGCCTGGCACCGCCATGACGGAGCGGCCCCACCGGGAGCCGTCCTCGTCCTGGAACCCGGTCACCAGGTCGACCGGCGCCCCGAGCGTGCCCGTCGCGTCGTCCCAGGCGCTGTAGACGACGGACGGCGCACGGGGCGGCTCCCGGTTCCAGGACCCGTGCGCGGTGATCAGCGCCCCGTTGCCGATGGCCTCGGGCAGATCGGCGTCGTGGGTGAAGGTGATCCCGAGCGGCGCGCTGTGGGCCGGCAGGCCCAGCATCGTGGTGCCGATGTCCGCGCAGTCCAGCGCCTCGCCGTCGGGGTTGGCCGGGTGGTTCACGTACGGCAGGTCGGTGAGGTCGTCGCTGCCGCGGATGTCGGGCACGCAGTACGGCCAGCCCAGCTCCGTGCCCGGCGTGATGCGAGCGACCTGGTCGACGGGGTTCTCGTTGACGTACTCCGGGACAACCTGCCCGTACTGACCGGTGTCGTCCTGGAACGGGTACGGCTGGTTGTCGGCCTGGTTGACCGCCACGAACAGGGTGTCGTCGGGCGCGAAGGACAGGGCGAAGCCGTTGCGGATGCCGGTGCCGATCGTCCGGTTCCCGGTCCCGTCGAGCCCGACCCGCGCGACGATGCCGCGCTCCTGGTCCGACGTCCGGTCGACCGGGTCGCTGTTCGTGGCCGAGCCGACGTTGTAGTAGACGACGCCGTCCTGGACGGCCACCGCCTTGCTCCCGTGGCCGCCGTCGGGCAGCCCGTCGACGATCACCCGCCGGTCCGTCACCGCGCCGTCGGCGTAGTCCCAGGCGGCCAGCCTGGGCCCCTCGCCGACGACCAGGATGGTGCGGCCGTCCTGCTCGGCGAACGCGAGTCCCTGCGGGTTGTCCAGACCATCCAGCAGGGTCTCGGTGGTCGGCGCTCGTCCGGCCGAGGACGGCGTCAGGATCGACACCACGCCGCGGTCGCCGGTCGAGACGACGAGCCGCCCGTCGGGCGCCCACGCGGCCAGGCGCGCCCCCGGCACGTCCGCCCAGACCTCGGCGCTCCAGCCGGCCGGCAGGTTCAGCGACCGCCCGTCCGCGGCGCCGGCCTCGGTACCCGCGGCGACCGTGAGCGGCACCGGCGAGAGCGGCCCGACGTTGCTGGCGCTCGCGGGCGGTCCGGACGCGGCAGGCTCGGACGCGGCCGGGGACGTGGCGGCCGGCGCGCCGGAGGACGCGCCGGTGCCGCCGTCGTCCGGCCCGCTGGTGCACGCGCCGACACCGAGCAGCAGCCCGCCGAGCGTGGCCGTCACCCCGAGCGCCCGGAGTCCGCGGCGTGACCGGTGCGTGTGCCATGGCGTCTGCGTCATAGGTCGAAGGTAGACGCCCGGCCTCCGCCGCGGCAGGTTCCGTGAGTACCCCTTACTCCGGCGGCCCGGCGGCCGCACGTGGTTCAGACCGTGCTGTCGCTGAGCGGCGCGCCGTCCGGCACCTCGGCGTCATCGCGGTCCGGGCGGGCGTTGACGAGCAGCAGGGTCAGGACGGCGGAGTTGTTCAGGGAGCGGTGCCGCGTGGCCGGCAGCCAGCGTGTCGCCTGCAAGCCGCGTACAAGTTTCCTGCAAGCGGGCCTACCTACCTTGTGTATCGACGCTCGTGGCGTCCAGTACCAAACCCGGATTGCCCCAGTTTCGGCCGTCGGGTCTGACCACTTCATGGAGGCTGGGATGTTGCGACGCTTGAGTGCCGCACTGGTGGGTGTGGCGACGGTCATGGCCGGGTTGGCGGCCCCCGCGATGGCGGTGACCGGGGGCGACCCGGTCCCGTCCGGGAGCGGGTCGTACCTCGTGAAGGTCCAGCTCGGCGACGAGCGCGCGTGCTCCGGCGCCCTCGTGCGCCCGCAGTGGGTGCTGACGGTGGCCTCCTGTGTCGCCGGCGACGGCGGCTCCCTGACGACCGGCCGCCCGCCGGTGGCCGCGAAGGTGGTCGTCGGCGGCGCGCACGCCGGTTCCCCGGCGCGCACCCTGGAGGTGGACCGGTTAGTGCCGCACCCCGACCGTGACGTGGCGCTGGTCCGTCTCGTGCTGCCCACCCAGGGGATCGCGCAGGCCACGGTCACCTCGGAGGCCCCGACCGCCGGCGCCGCGTCGGTCATGGCCGGATTCGGCCGCACGGCCGACACCTGGGTACCCGACGCCGCCGAGTACGCCACGGGCGTCGTCGGCGAGGTGAGCGCGGCGACCTTCGCATGGGCGAGCGCGGACGGTGCGGCGGGTGCGTGCCTCGGCGACGCCGGTGCGCCCGTGGCGCGCACCGGTGGGGCGGCGCTCCTCGGGCTCGTTGCGGGCTCGAACCGGGCGCGGTGCCTCGCCGAGGAGACGACACCCGCGGCGGCCACGACCGTGGTCCGTGTCGACGGGCTCGGGGGCTGGGTGGAGCGGAACGCACCGGCCCTGAGTGCACAGTTCGGCTGGGAGTACCGGAGCACGACGGCGGGCATCGGCGGATACGACCTCTCGTCGGCGGCCGACAAGGTGGTCGCCTTCGACTACGAGCACAGCGGGCGGGCGGACCATCTCCTGATGTACCGCCCCGGCTCGAAGGTCCTGCAGGTCGTGCGCCGGAACGTGGACGGGACGTACGCGAGGGTGTTCCAGAGCACGACCGGCCTGGGCGACTGGGTGCTGGACAACCCCGTGGACAAGATCATCGCGTTCGACCTGGAGGGCAGCGGGAAGCCGGACGACCTGCTGGTGTACCGGGTGGGCGTGGGTTCGGCCGAGGTGCCGAACTACGCGGTGTTCAGCCGGGACGCCGCGGGGCAGTTCGTCCGGAAGCACGAGGGCGCCTGGGGACAGGTACGGAACAACCCCGAGGCGCAGGTGGTCGCGATCGACCACGACGGCACGGGCAGGATGGACGACCTCCTGCAGTACGACCCGTCCTCCGGCGGGACGGCGGCGGTCGTGAACCCGCGGACCTGGGGATACGCGCTGCCGCACGCCACGTCGCTAGGTGGCTGGACGTTCGGCGCCGGTGACCGGGTGGTCCCGTTCGACCGGGAGCACGACGGCAAGACCGACGACCTGTTCGTGTACCGGCCGGGGACGGCGAGCAAGTACGCGGTCCTCGGTCGCAACGCGAGCGGCGCCTACGTCACGGTGGACGCGGCCACGTGGACGTCGCTGGAGAACGCCGCCGACCAGGTGGTCGCGATGGACTACGACCACGACGGCCTGGACGACGACCTCGTGGCCTACCGCCCGGTGAGTGGCGACTTCGGCCGGGTCAGTGCGATCACCTGGGACGCTGCGACCGACACCTACACACCGCTCACCGGCCCGCGTGACGGCGGCCTGGGCGGGTTCGACCTGGCGAACGCCGCCGACCGGCTGGTTCCGTTCGAGGGGCCGGGCACCGGTTCGCGGACCCTCGTGCTCGGGTACCGGCCCGGGGCGAAGAGCGCCTGGGCGATCAAGCGGCTCGACCGCGGCGAGAGCCAGTACGAGCTCGCGCACGAGAGCTCGGCGGGCCTCGCCGGGTTCGACCTCTCCGGAGCGGGCGACCGAGCGATCGCCTACGACTTCGACCACAGCGGCCGGGCGGACCACGTGCTCCTGTACCGGCCCGGCGGGCGGCTCGTCGTCATCGCCGAGCGCAACGCGGACGGCACGTACACGCAGGTGCACCGTGGCACGGGCATCGGTGACTGGGCGCTGGACAACGCGGTAGACAAGGTGGTCGCGTTCGACCTGGAGGGCGACGGCAAGCTGGACGACCTCCTGGTGTACCGCCCGGGCGTCGGCTCCGCGGACGTGCGGAACGTCGCGGTGTACAGCCGCGACGCGTCAGGTCAGTTCCTCAAGAAGTACCAGAACGCCTGGGGCCTCGTGCTCAACGGGGAAGACCCCCAGCTCGCCCCCGTGGACTTCGACGGCGACGGCCGGCTCGACGAGATCATGCAGTACGACCCGAGCGCGGGCGGCACGGCGGCCGTGGTCGCCGGCCCGACCTTCGGCTACCTGATGCCGCACACCACGTCGCTGGGCGGCTGGACGTTCGCCGCGGGCGACCGCGTGACGCCGTTCGACGCGGACCACGACGGGAAGCCGAACGACCTGCTCGTGTACCGGCCGGGCACGGCCAAGAAGTACTCGGTCGTCAGCCGTGACACCACGTCCGCCTACACCAAGCAGTCCGAGGGCACGTGGCCCGCTCTGGGCAGCACGACGAGCCGGGTGGTCGCGACCGCGTACGACGACGACGGGAAGCTCGACGACCTGGTCGCCTACGCGCCGGGCACGACGATGGCGGCGATCCGGACGGCGACTGCCACCGGGTTCACGGAGAGCCGTCCGGACCAGGCCGGCGGCCTCGGCGGCTTCTCCCTGCGGTCCGCGCAGGACCAGCTCGTCAGCGTCGACGCCGCGGGTGGCGGCAAGGCGCACCTGTTCGGGTATCGCCCGGCCCAGAAGGTGGCTGTGGTCCTGGACCGCACCCGCAAGCCGGACCCGGCGGTCACGGTCTCGCGGCCGGCGGGGGAGTCGTCGCTCGTCGAGCGGTTCGCCTACCCGGACGCGGAGCGGATCGGGGCGCTGCTCGGCATCGAGCTCGTCTCGGGCGACGGGCACATCGTGGTCGACGTCGAGTGCGCGACGGTGCCCGACGACGAGAACGTGGGCGCGATGAGGGTCAGGTACACGGTCGAGTCGGGCGGGGCTCGCACGCTCTGCCTCGTGGTCCGCGGCGACTCCGGCCGCATCGACCTGCGCGTGCAGAACGTGTTCTCCCTCCGCGGCGACGGGTACGAGATCGGGGCCGGCCACGACTACACGGCGGTCGTCGACACGCCCTCCGGCGAGCCGGTCACGATCACCGGCGAGCCCGACACATACACGCCGGTCGGCATCGGGGCGGATCCAGGATCCGAGCAGACGGTCCTGCTGCAGATCACGGTCTGACGCAGCGGACGGAAGGTCAGACGGCGCCTGCGCCGAGGCGGGACGGCCCACCTCGGCGCAGGCACCACCGGTGAAGTCACGTGGACGAGAAAGGTCCGACAGTGAGAAGCATCTTCGTTCGAAGGTCGTGGCGAGAGCTGCCGAGACGTGGCGTGCGCAGCGCTCTTGTGGCCGTGATGGTGGCCGGCCTCGTCGTCCCTGGTGTGGTACCGAAGGCCGGTCAGGCGCACGCCGCCGAGCCGTCGCTGGTCTGCTCGCGGGCCGGTGTGCTCGCTGCGCGTGACGCCGGCGGGCCGCAGGTGCGGGAGGCCGCCGAAGCGGCCCTGCTGGGCGGCGATGCGGAGGTGTGCGCCTTCGTCCACGACCAGTGGAGCGTGCGTGAGCTCGCCGACCGGGACATCCTCGCGACCCAGATGTTCGCGAGCGGTGGGCCGACGTTGCGGGCTACCCTCACGCCGATCCTCGACGGCGAGGATCCCGAGGCGCTCGGAAGATTCCTCACCGATGGCTGGAACGACCCGTGGCTGGCCGACCAGGAGATCCGGATCAACCAGCTGGCCGCCATGGGTGGCCCCCAGGTGCAGGCTGCGGCCCGTACCGCACTGGACGCCGGCACACCGGAGGCGCTGGAGCAGTTTCTCAACGAGGGCTGGGCAACGGCCCAGGAAGCGGACGTCGAGCTCCGCGTCACCCAGGCGTACGCAGTCGGTGGGCCCCGGGTGAAGGAAGCCGCCGCCGCGGCACTCGATGCCGGCCGGCACGAGGCGCTGGTCCGGTTCCTGGACATCGAGTGGGGCGTGGCCGCGGCCAGGGACCACGAGCAGGCGAGCATCACTGATCTCTTGCACGCGGCCGAGGACGCGGGCAGCCAGGCCCAGGCGGCGATGAGTGCCGCGACCGACGAGGCGGACAGGGCCGAGGAAGAGGCGGCACTGGCGAAGGACGCCGCGGCGACGGCCCGGGCCGAGGCGCAAGCGGCAGGAAGTGACCGGCGGCGGGCGGAAGCCGCCGCGACCAAGGCGGCTCAGGCGGCCCGGAATGCCGCCAACGCCGCGGGCACTGCGGTCGGCGCGGCCAACGATGCCGCCGCGGCGGCACGCACCGCGGCGAACGCTGCCGTCCGGGTTGCGATGTCGGCAGCCGTGGCCGAGCAGAGGGCTGCAGAGGCGTATCGCGCTGCCGCTGCGGCTCGGGTCGACCGGAATGCCGCTGCCAACGCCAGTGCGAGAGCGGCCGGAGCGCGCGCCGCGGCCAGGCAGGTCGAGAAGGCCAACGTGGCCATGAGCCTGGCACTCCAGGCGCTGGCCGAGGTGGACGGTGCCATTCGCGCCGCGCAGTCCGCGGTCGGCCACTCGAACGAGGCCGCGGACGCGGCGCAGGCGGCGGCGGAGGCCGCGTCTGCTGCTGGTGCCGACGCGGCAACGGTGTACGCGGCGGCCGAGCGCGCGCGTGCTGCGGCGTTGCGTGCGCAGCGGGCGGCAGAGGAGGCCGTGGCCTTCGCCGGGTACGCCCGGGACCAGGCGATCGTCGCCCGCGACGCGGCGGAGTCCGCGGTGACCCACGCGCGCAACGCGGCCGCGGCCGCGGAGGACGCCGCGAACCACGCAGGCGAGGCTGTGGACGCCGCGCGCCTCTCCCGGGAGCACGCGCAAGCGGCGTCTCAGGCCGCGCAGGCCGCTCGGCTGAGCGCTCAGCAGGCCCAGGAGATCTTCGCTGAGGCACGGCGTCAGGACCGGTCCCGCCTTGCCCGCGAACGTGAGCAGATGGTCGAGTCCGCGCGCGACGTCGCTCGGATCGTCGAGGAAGCACAGGATCCTGACGCGCCGACCCTCAACACGCCGCGGACACAGCAGCGACTGCCGGCTGTCCAGGCCGCGCTCGATGTCGCGACAGACCCGGGTACTCCCCGGGAGACCGCCGTCGCGCGGGCACGGGAAGCCGCGCTGGCCCTGGCCGACTCGGACGGCTCTTGGACCCGGGACGCGGCTCGAGCCGCTCTGGTCGGCCACGACGAGCAGGTGCTCGCCTTCGCGCGCGGTGGGCTGCGTTCGGCGGAAGGCATGGACGACCGGACCACACTCGTCGGCCTGACGGTCACCAGATCGGAGGCGATGCGGACCGCCGTCGAGGGCGTGGTTGACGGTTCGGACGCCGAGGTCGCGGCATTCCTGGAGAACCCGGACTATCCCGAGCGGCGCGAGGAGGACGAGCTCGAGACCACGCGGGTGCTCGCCGCCGCGCGTGCGGCAGGTGACGCGCACACGGTCGACGCCGCGACCGCCGCCCTGGACGACGGCTCCGCCCCTGTGCTGCGCGCGTTCCTCGCGACGAGGCAGTACGCGGCGCGGGAGGCGGACAACGAGATCAAGGTGACCCAGATCTTCCAGGGCGCACCCGAGGGGAGCGAGCTTCGGATCAACGCGGAGGTCGCGCTCGAAGGGCCGCCGGCGTTCCGGCAGCGGTTCCTCCAGGTGGGTCGCCACGAGGCCGCCGCGCGGGACCGGCGGACGTCCGCTCACGTGGAGACGGTCAGTTCCCTGGTGCTCCAGATCGCCGAGGTAGCGGCACGGGCGACGGAGAACGAGAAGCGTGCCTGGGAAGAAGCCGCGCGCGCTGCCGGAGCGGCCCAGGACGCCGCACGCTATGCGAACGAGGCCGCTGCTGCCGCGACCGAGGCAGGCCGGCACGCCGAGGCGGCGATCGACGCGGCGGTCCGGGCGAGCCGCTCGGCGGCGGACGCGAAGCAGTCGGCGAACACCGCTCAGGACGCGGCGGTCGAGGCAAGGGGATCGGCGCAGGCGGCGGCTCGGTCAGCCACCTGGGCGGCCGTCTCCCATGGCAGGGCGATCGATTCTGCCCGGGAGGCGACGGACAGTGCGACGCGGGCATGGCGCGACGCGGTCGCGGCAGGCCAGAGCGCGACCGAAGCCGCGCGGCATGCCCAGGGTGCGTACGAGGCCGCCTACGACCGGATGGTCGAGGAGGTCTGGGATGCCGCGGAGCAGCGCATCGGCGACGACATGCTCAGCCTGGACGGATGCCGTACCTGGGAGGGCATCGACGAGGCGTGCGAGACAGAGGTACGAGAATCGGCCGCGAGACTGATCGAAGCGGACTTCGACCCGACCGTCATGCTCCACATCAACGGCGACCTGTGCATGGCCGTGTTCGGGGAAGGGCAAGCCGCGGACAGGTGCCTCGGGAATGCGCAGAACCTCAATTTCCTCAGCTCGGTACGGATGGACATCCAGCTCGACACCGTCTTCTCGGCCCTCATGCTCGCGGAGCCGGCGATGCTCGCCGCGCTCGACGTCATGCTGAGGGTGCTGCCCAAGGGACTGTGCAGCAAGTCCACGGGATGCAAGAAGGTGATCAAGAAGATCATCGGCAAGGCATCCGACCGGTTGCTGGCTGATGTCTACTCGCAGGAGTACTGGGACAGCTGGAATGCCGCCTGGGAAGAGTACTGGGAGACCCCGGGCCTCCAGGCCATAGCCCGGGACAACGCCAGGCTGATCTCGATGTATCGCACCAACGCCTGCCTGAGCGCAGGCGGGAGCAGCGGTACATCACCCCACCAGTGTGTCGAGCAGCGCATCCGTGACGCTCTCGCCGATCTTTCCTGGTCCCCGCCGAGCTTCGACGTCGGGGGACAGACCGTCCGGATGCCGGAAGGTCTGATGGTGCGTGTGCTGAGCCGTCAGACCTGGGAGTACTTCGGGGTGCTGCCCACCAACGTGCGCAGATACTTCGCGCCCACCGACACGGTCGCGGACCTCGACCAGTATCTGGCCGAGGTCGTGCAGCACAACGAGGCCGGGATACGCGAATACCTGGAGGGCCACAGCGTGATCTCCGAGTTCATTCACGAGGTCGACGGATACGTCTACGTGATCTCCCTGCAGCGCGACGGCACGATCGAGCAGTTCTACCGTCAGTGACGACCGAGCCGCCGTCGTCGAGGCCTCTGCGGCTGTCTCTTATACAC